>JAYEGD010000040.1:0-18598 GCA_034658915.1 Campylobacterota bacterium
GTAATATTATTATTTCTAATGATAAAAAGTTTCATTCACCAGATATAGAACTACTAACTTCAAAAGAGTTTAACGAAAAGTTTGTACTTTGAAAATAGCATTCCTTTCACATCTTGATTTAAACCTCTACCTTTTTCGTCTTCCTATTATGGTGGAGTTAGTTAAAAAAGGTTATGAGGTCTATGCTATTTGTCCACGAGGCGATAAGTTTGATGAGTTTAAGAAGCATGGTGTAAAAGCATTAGAGTACAAAATAGAGCGTCAAAGCTTGAACCCCTTTAAAGAGCTAAAGACAATACGAAATATTTACAAAGTTGTAAAGCCACTTCAGTTAGATATTTTGCACAACTTTACTATTAAGCCCAATATTTATGGCTCAGTTGTGGGACACTTAGCCAAGATAAAAGTGGTAATAAATTCAGTAACTGGAATGGGAAGTTTTTTTATTCAGCAGAGTGCTAAAGCTAAAGCTGTTAGAGCTGTAATTGAGAAACTATACAAAGAGGCTAATAAAAAAGCATCACATGTAATTTTTCAAAATGGCGATGATATGCAGTTTTTTATAGATAAAAATTTGGTAAAAAGCTCACAAGCAGTTTTAATAAAAAGCTCTGGAATAGATAGTGAAAAATTCAATATGGAGAGTATTAACAAGGATGCTCTACATGTAGTGAAAAAAGAGCTAAACATCAAAGATGAATTAGTAGTTTTAATGGTAGCTCGTGCAATTTGGGATAAGGGTGTAAAAGAGTATTATGAAGCGTGTGAGGCTCTGTGTAAAAATTATCCTAATGTAAAATTTTTATATGTTGGAGATACTGACAATGGAAACATGTCTTGCGCAAATGAGGAGTTTTTAAACTCATCAAATGTAGTATGGTTAGGGCATCGTGATGATATTGCTGAACTCACTGCAATTAGTGATATTTATGTTCTTCCAAGCTACAGAGAGGGTGTTCCTAGAACACTACTTGAGGCAGCATCTATGAGCAAACCAATTGTAACAACTAATGCAATAGGGTGTAAAGAGGTGGTAGATGATGGCGTTAATGGATTTTTAGTAAAAGTAAAAGATTCAAAATCTCTTGAAGAGGCAATAGAGAAGTTAATTAATAGCGAAGAGCTAAGAGAGTCAATGGGAAAAAGTGGTAGAATAAAAGTTCTTCAAGAGTTTGATGTTAAAATTGTGGTCAAAAAGTATTTAGAAGTGTATGAAAAGATTGAGGAGTAGCTATGGGCGCAGTTAAATTAGAGAATTTACCTCACTATGAATATGAAGATTATGCTCAATGGGATGGAGATTGGGAGTTGATTGATGGAATTGCATACTCAATGAGTCCATCGCCTGTTATGGAGCATCAAAATATTAGTGCCAATATATCTTATGAGTTAAAAAATTCTCTTAAAAATTGCAATAAATGTCAATCAGTTTTAGCCCTAGACTGGGTTGTTAGTGAAGACACGGTGGTTTGTCCTGACAATATGGTTGTATGCAATCAAGATAAAAAGAGTCAATTTATTACAAAAACTCCTGAGATAATTTTTGAAATTCTATCGCCATCTACAATGAAGAAAGATAGAACAACTAAGTATAATCTATTTCAAGAAAATGGTGTAAAATATTACATTTTAGTTGAGCCTAAAATACAAAACATAGAACTTTTTATCTTAGAAAATGGTTCTTACAGCAAAGTAAAAAGTTCAGAAATATTTACATTTAATTTAACTACATGTAGCTTTAAACTAAATTTTGGAAATATTTTTGATTAAAAGATTATTTGATATTTTATTGTCTCTATTTTTAATAGTGTTATTTATGCCATTAATTGCAACTGTTGCACTCCTGATTTTACTCAAAATGGGTCGCCCAATTCTATTTCAACAAAAACGCCCTGGTTTAAATGAGCAGATATTTGGTATATATAAATTTAGAACAATGACAAACGAAAAAGATAAAAATGGTGATTTATTAAGCGATGAGCTAAGGCTTAAGGGTTTAGGAAAATTAATAAGAAGTACAAGCTTAGATGAACTTCCACAAATTTTTAATGTCTTAAAAGGTGAGATGAGTTTTGTAGGTCCTCGTCCACTTTTAATAGAGTATCTTCCACTCTACAGTGATGAGCAAAAAAAACGCCATAGCGTAAAACCTGGAATTACAGGCTGGGCGCAAGTTAATGGACGAAATGCAATTAGTTGGGAGCAGAAATTTGAGTATGATGTTTGGTACGTAAACAATCAATCATTTTTACTAGATATGAAAATCATGTGGCTAACATTTTTAAAAGTAGTAAAAAGAAGTGACATTAGTTCAGACTCGTCTGCTACTATGGAAAAATTTAGAGGCTCTAAATGAGTGATATTTTTATTTATGGTGCAAGTGGTCATGGCGAAGTTGTATCAGACGTTGCAAAAGCGTGTGGCTACAAAAATATTATCTTTATTGATGATGGTAAGAGTAATTTTCAAAGTTTTGAAGATGTTAAATCTCAAAATCATATCCCCATAGCATTTGGTATTGGAGAAAATAGAACAAGAAAAAAGTTATTTCAAAATGCTGAAAATAGTTTCTTTGAGATAGTAACACTTATACACCCATCAGCTGTAATATCTTCTACATGTAGCATTGGTATAGGATCTGTTATTATGCCAAATGTGGTAGTTAATGCACATAGTAAGATTGCAAAAGGGGTAATACTTAACAGCTCTTGTGTAATTGAACATGATAATATTATTGAAAATTTTGTACATATTTCACCTAATGTATCTCTTGCTGGAAATGTAACAATTAAAGAGTTGTCGCATATTGGAATTGGAAGTTCTGTAATTCAAGGTTTAGAGATTGGTGCTAAATGTATAGTTGGTGCAGGCTCAGTTGTTGTAAGAAATATTAAAAGTGGTGTTGTGGCGTATGGCAATCCATGTAAAATAGTTAAGGAAATCCATGAATAACCCAATATTTTTAAGCTCACCACACATGAGTGGAAATGAGTTAAAGTACATTGAAGAGGTTTTTAAAAGTAACTACATAGCTCCATTAGGGGAGTTCGTAAATAGGTTTGAAAAATCTATTTGTGACTACACTCATACACCTAATGCTCTTGCTTTAAGTAGTGGAACAGCTGCGCTTCATTTAGCACTTAGAGTTTTAGGAGTTGGTAGTGGGGATGATGTTTTGGCTTCTACTTTTACTTTTATTGGCTCAATAAATGCCATAATTTATCAAAATGCTAATCCTGTTTTTATTGATAGTGATGAGGAGTCATGGAACTTGTCGCCAAAACTTCTTAATAAATATTTAGTAGGGTGTGAGAAAAAACCAAAAGCTCTTATATTGACGCATCTTTATGGGATGAGTGCTGAAATAGAAAAAATAGCAGAAATTTGTAGGCTACATGGGGTGTATCTCATAGAAGATGCTGCTGAATCTTTGGGTGCTACATTCAATGGTAAGCATACAGGCACATTTGGAGATTTTGGGGTTTATAGCTTTAATGGTAACAAAATTCTAACTACAAGTGGTGGTGGAATGTTAGTATCAAATAATAAAGAGTGGATTGAAAAAGCGAAATTCTACTCCACTCAAGCAAAAGAGCCATTTATTCACTATGAGCATTTAGAGTATGGTTACAACTACAGATTAAGCAATGTATTAGCTGCTATTGGTGTGGCTCAAATGGAAGTGATAGAAGATAGAGTGTTGAAAAAAAGAGAGATATTTGAGTGGTATAAAGAGGAGTTAAATGAAGTTGAAGAGATCTCTTTTATGCCAGAACTACCAAATAGCAGAGGCAATAGATGGCTAAGTGCAATAACGCTTGAAAAAACTCCACACGACAAAGTTATGAACGCTTTAAACACTCTACATGTAGAGAGTCGTCCACTATGGAAACCTATGCATTTGCAACCTCTATTTAAAGATGCAACTGCTATTGTAGATGGAGTTAGTCAAAGGCTCTATGAGCATGGATTGTGTCTAGCATCTAGTACAACTATGAGCCATGAAGATGTAAAAAGAGTCTCAAATGAGATAAAAAAGAGTTTGATATTATGATGAGCATAATAGATAGAATTGACAAAAGGTTACTGAACTTTTTAGTTATAGCTATTGTTAGTAGTATATCTATATTTTGGACATCATTCATTTTTCATGAGAGTTTTAATTATGAGTTTTTAGCTCTTGTTATTGTAGCTAGATGGATAGCATCATTTTTTATTTTAAAAGATTACTCTCTTAGTTGGTCAAAAGCTACTCAAAAAACTTTTCTTATTAAAAGTGCAGTAAATTTAAGTGCGTTTGTGCTTTATCTACCTATTTTCTATCTTAAAATAGAGATATCTTTTATGGTAAGTGAACTCTTCTCTTATCTTTTTATTATGACATTTTTAATGTACATGTACTACTATTTTATAAACAAAAGCGATGTTTTAAAGACAAAAAGTGTAGTTATTTATGGTGCTGGAAAAGCTGGAATTAAGCTAGAGCAGGAGTTCTTAAACTCAGAATATAGAACAATATGTTTTATTGATGACGATAAAATTTTGCAAAAAAGAAGCATTGATAACATAAATATTCTATCTCCTAGCAGTTTTAAAAAGAGATTTCAAAATGAGAAGATGGAGCTGTTAGTTATTGCAATGCCATCATCTCAAAAAGAGGTAGTTCAAAAGATATATGAGGAGCTGCAACCACACTTTGATGAGGTACAAATTTTACCATCATTAGATGCAATATTGAGAAACCACTCATTTGTAAATCAGCTAAAACATATCTCAGTTGAAGACTTGTTAGCACGTCATCCAAAAGATTTGGATAAAAAAGAGATTGCTAATTTCATAAGAGGAAAAAGAGTTTTAATTACAGGAGCTGGTGGAAGTATAGGGAGTGAAATTGCAAGACAGTGCAAGCAGTATGAAGCTCTACATGTAGTAGCACTAGATCATAGTGAATATAATCTATATCAGATAGAACAAGAGCTTAGTGACTTTAACATTACACCCATTATGTGTTCTGTTACAAATATTGTCTCATTAGAGAGTGTATTTAAAAACCATAGAATTGACATAGTAATTCACGCTGCTGCTTACAAACATGTACCTTTAGTTGAGTCAAATGTAGATGATGCCATTGCAAATAATGTCTTTGGAACAAAAAACACCATAGACTTAGCTATTAAATACGGTGTTGAAAAGTTTATTCTAATCTCTACAGACAAAGCAGTTCGCCCTACAAATGTAATGGGAACAACAAAGAGAATTTGTGAACTCTATGCTCAAAATGTAGATGCTAAAAAAACAGAGATTGTAGCGGTACGTTTTGGAAATGTTTTAGGCTCTAGTGGAAGTGTAATTCCAAAATTTAGAGCGCAAATTGAGGCAAACCAAAACATTACAGTAACTCATCCAGATATTACAAGATACTTTATGCTTATTCCAGAAGCGTGTGAGTTGGTACTACAAGCAGGTGCAATTGCACAAGGTGGAGAGATTTTCATACTAGATATGGGAGAGAGTATTAAAATAGTAGATTTAGCCACAAAGATGATAGAGTTAAGTGGAAGAGAAGATATTAAAATAGAGTTTACAGGACTGCGTCCAGGTGAAAAGCTTTATGAGGAGCTTTTAATAGATGAGAGCAGTGTCACCACTAAATATGAGTCTATAACAGTAGGACAACCAACTCTTTATGAGATAGATAAGCTAAATAGCGACTTAAATGAGCTAAAAAACTCAATTAACAAATTAGAGGTACTTAAAAAGATTGTCCCAGAGTTTAATCATCAATTAAATCACTAATGCTACGCACTAAAACGCCCCCGTCCGTTTTAGTGGCAGGGACACAAGTGTCCCTACAACCCCCTAAAGCTACGAAAACTCTGTTTTCGAGAATTAAAACTTTTTTTAGTAATTATTCTGCACTCACTCCTCACCCTCAATAACTGCCCAAGATGCAAAAGGAATTACTTCCGCTTGTATAAAAGGGTGATTAAGTGTTCCCTCGCTACTTAGTGTTACTATCTCTACATGTAGAACATTATGTTGTAGTAAAAATGCCTCTATTGTCTCTATGGTTTTAAATAGTGAATCATTTGAGAAAAATGGACGAGAGAGTACTACTCTACTATCTTTTGGAATATAGAAGTCTATCTTCTCATCATAAAATATCTCAAAACCACTCTTCTTCATCTCTAAAAAAACATATGTCTCAAATAGTCGTAAAAAGTTTTTATTAACTGTTAGTGCATTTTTAACTCCACCATCAAATAGGTATAGTTTTTTTGTAGCTCTAGGAGCATCTAGTTTCTCAATTTGAAATATGTACTCTTTATTTATCAAATTTTTTAGTGTTAAATACAACCTATCTTTAGATATCTTTTGAGAACTTTTTATTTTTTCATAAAAACCAAAAGCTGAAATTTTATTATTACTAGATTGAGAAAGATAAGATAGTATAGCAATTTCAATAGAATCTAGTTTGAACTTTAAGATATTTTGCAGTGTTACATGTAGAGTATCTAAAGAGAGATTATGTGCAAATGGGAGTGAACCTGTTTTAAATAGATGGTTAATTGCAGTGGAGTCATACTTATACTCATAAGCCAAAAACTCCTCAAAATCTAAACCCCTTACATGTAGTGGTGTAAAGCCATCTATTACATGTAGATGCTCATCTATAATAACTGTTTGTGCAACACTAGGGATAACAATAGAGTTATTGTAGTTATCATAGACTAAAATTGAGATATTATTTTCACTACAAAACTGCTCTATATTCTTATTTAACTCATCTACATGTAGTCGTATATCACTGCAGTCAATATATAGGTAGCTACCTTTTTTATGATTGAGTAGATAGTTCTTTACAATATATGTTTTACCACTATGTGTAACGCCATAAATTGCATAGTTTCTCTCTTTTAGTACTATTTTTCTCTCTATATAATTATCACAATATATATTTTGTTTATAATATTCATCTAATAAATTAATCATAGTAACTCTTTTTGTTTTTATTCTTAAAATTATACTACTTCCTTTTTAAAAGGAAATAAAATAGAGTATGAATTGATTAAAATCCCCTAAAACACTTGTAATCAGTAAATAGTTTGGGTATAATTTCGTCTCTTAAAAATAGTCGGATTGATACCGACGAGTTCTTTATTAAGGAAAATTATGGAAAAAATTCGTTTGAAACTTAGAGCTTATGATCATCGCGTACTAGATCGTTCAGTAGCATCTATTGTTGAAGCTGTTAAGCGTACTGGCGCACAAATTCGTGGTCCAATACCTTTACCAACAAAAATTCGTAAATATACTGTTTTAAAATCAGTTCACGTAAACAAAGATGCTCGTGAGCAGTTTGAAATTCGTATGCATGCACGTTTAATTGATATTGTTTCTGCTACGCCAGATACAGTTGATTCATTAATGAAACTAGACTTAGCGCCAGAGGTGGATGTAGAAGTTCGCTCTATGGATAAATAGGAGATATTGTGGAATATATTGTTGAAAAAATCGGCATGAGCCGTACAATCACAGTACCAAGCAAACCTGTTACTCTACTAAAAGTAGTAGAAGCTAAAGTATGTGAAGTAAATAATGGTGTTGGTATCGTTGCTTATGCAAACGGTAAAAAAATGAATAAAGCTATTGAGGGTAATCAAAAAAAATATGATTTACCTGCAGAGTTTAATCGTACTGCGACATTGAAAGTTGCAAACAGTGAAGCTGGCGACTTAGATATGAGCGCTTTATCTGAAGCAAAAGTTCTAAAAACTTCATTTACAACTAAAGGTCGTGGTTTTAGTGGTGGTATGAAACGTTGGAATTTTTCTGGTGGTCCAGGCGGTCACGGTTCTCGTTTTCATAGAGCTGTTGGTTCAATTGGTAATGCAGAGTGGCCAGGACGTGTTCAACCTGGTAAAAAAATGCCTGGTCAATATGGTAATGTTAAAGTTACTGTAAAGAGTGAGGTATTATCTTATGATGCAGAGAATAATGTATTAGTTGTTGTTGGTTCAGTATCAGGAGCAAACGGTTCATTAGGTCGTGTAAAGGTTGTTAAATAATGAGCGCAATCGTATTAAATGAAAAATTAGAAAAAGATGGTGAAATAGCACTACCAGAAGAGTATTCTGGTATCAATTCACATAACCTTTATCTGTATGTTAAATCATATCAAGCTGCACTTCGTGCTAATACTGCAATCGCTAAAGGTCGTTCTGACGTTCGTGGTGGTGGTAAAAAACCATTTGCTCAAAAGGGTGGTGGTCGCGCTCGTGCTGGTTCAAGCTCTTCTCCTGTATGGGTTGGAGGTGGTAAAGCCTTCGGTCCTCAAAATAATCGTAACTACGATTTAAAAGTGAATAAAAAGCAAAAGAGATTAGCTTTAAACTTCGCTCTTAATGAGTTAGCTGCAGCAGGGAAATTGTTTATTGTAGATAGCATAGAAGTCGCATCTGGTAAAACTAAAGATGCACGTACTATGTTTGATAAATTAGGTCAACGTGATGCGTTGTTTGTTAAATCTATTATAGATGAAAAAACATTTTTAGCATTCCGTAATATTGATTCTACTTATTTAATAGAAGAGAGTGAGTTAAATGCATATTTAGCTTCTGTTTATCGTTCAGTAGTAATTGAAAAAGCGGTTTTCGAAAACCTAACTAAAGAGGGCTAAGATGGCAGATATTACAGATATTAAATCAATTATATATACTGAAAAAACAATTGCTCTTCAAGAGAGCAATGTGATTGTTGTACAAACATCACAACGTATGAATAAGACAGGTTTAAAAGAGGTGTTTCGTGAGTATTTTGGAATTGTTCCAACTCGTATTAACTCACTAAACCAAGCGGGAAAAGTTAAACGTTTCCGTGGTGTAACTGGTAAACAAAATAACTTCAAAAAGTTTTATGTAACATTACCAGAGGGTGCACAAATAGAAAGTTTGGCGGTATAAGATGGCAATTAAAACTTATAGACCGATAACACCAAGTAGAAGATTTTATACAAATGTTGATAGCTCAGATATTACATCAAAAGCTAGCGTTCGTTCACTATTGGTAAAACTTCCTGCGCATGCTGGACGTAACAATAATGGTCGTATCACATCACGTCATAAACAAGCTGGAGCTAAAAAGCTCTATCGTATTATTGACTTTAAACGTAATAAATTCGATATTCCAGCAACAGTTTCAACAATCGAGTATGATCCATACCGTAACTGTCGTATTGCATTAGTAACTTATGCAGATGGTGAAAAACGTTACATCATTCAACCAACTGGTTTAAGTGTTGGCGATGTTATTCAATCATCTTTTGAGGGTCTTGATATTAAAGTTGGTAACACAATGAAATTGAAAAGTATCCCAGTTGGTACTATTGTTCACAACATTGAGTTAAAACCAGGTAAAGGTGGACAAATTGTTCGTTCTGCTGGTACATCTGCTCAAATTATGGGTCGTGATGGTAAGTATATATCTTTAAGACTACCAAGTTCTGAGATGAGACTTGTTCTAGGTGAGTGTTTAGCTACTATTGGTACTGTTGGAAATGAAGAGTTCTCAAATATTGTTATTGCTAAGGCGGGTCGTTCTCGTCACTTAGGTAAGCGTCCACAAACTCGTGGTTCTGCTATGAATCCTATAGATCACCCACATGGTGGTGGTGAGGGTAAAACAAATTCAGGTCGTCATCCAGTTACTCCATGGGGTAAACCAACTAAGGGTGCTAAAACTCGTCGCAAGAAAGACAGTGATAGATTAATTATTACTCGTCGTAAATCTAATCCTAAGAGGTAGTTAAATGGCTAGATCAGTAAAAAAAGGTCCATTTGTTGACGATCATTTAATGAAAAAAGTTGTTGCTGCAAAAGAGACAAAAAATAACAAACCTATCAAAACATGGTCACGTCGTAGTACTGTGCTTCCAAATATGATAGGCTTAACATTAAGTGTTCATGATGGACGTAAACATGTTCCTGTATATATTACAGAGAATCACATCGGTTATAAATTAGGTGAGTTTGCACCTACACGTACATTCAAGGGTCATAAAGGCTCAGTACAGAAAAAAGTAGGGAGCTAAGATGGCAAGAGCATTATTAAAATTTATTCGTGTTTCGCCAATTAAATCTCGTCTTATTGCACGTGAAATTCAAGGTATGAATGCTGAAGAGGCATTAGCAGCTTTAGAGTTCACTCCAAATAAGGCAGCAAAAATCATCTCTAAAGTAGTTGCATCTGCTGTTGCTAACAGTGGTAATGAGCCTGAAGATTGTATTATTACATCTTGTCGTGTTGATAATGGTCCTGTATTAAAGCGTTTCCGTCCACGTGCTCGTGGTTCAGCTTCTGGTATTCGTAAGCCAACAGCACATATTTTAGTAGAAGTAGAGGGCAAATAGTATGGGTCAAAAAGTAAATCCGATTGGTCTTCGTTTAGGAATTAATCGCAACTGGGAATCAAGATGGTATCCAAATTTTAAAAATGCAGCCGCTGCATTAGGTGAAGATCACAAAATTCGTACATTTTTGAAAAAAGAGCTTTACTATGCTGGTGTTGCGAATATCATTATTGAGCGTACTGTTAAACGTCTTCGTGTAACTATCGTTGCTGCTCGTCCTGGTATTATCATTGGTAAAAAAGGTGCTGACATTGAGAAGCTTAAAAACACTCTTCAAAAATTAGTAGGAAAAGAGATTTCTGTTAATATTAAAGAGGAGAAAAAAGCTCAAACATCTGCTCAACTTGTAGCAGAAAATGTTGGAACTCAATTAGAGCGTCGTGTTGCTTTTAGACGTGCTATGAAGAAAGTTATGCAAAATGCACAAAGAAGTGGTGCAAAAGGTATTAAAATTTCTGTAGCTGGTCGTTTAGGTGGTGCTGAAATGGCTCGTACTGAGTGGTACTTAGAGGGACGTGTTCCTTTACATACACTACGTGCTAAAATTGATTATGGTTTCGCAGAAGCTAATACTCAATACGGTATCATCGGTATTAAAGTATGGATTTTCAAAGGTGAGGTACTTCAAAAAGGTATTCCTGTTGAAGCAAAAGAAGAGAAACGTGAGCGTCGTCCAAAACGTGCGCCAAGACGTGAAAATAATGAAAAGGCTGAATAGTTATGTTAATGCCTAAAAGAACTAAATACCGTAAAGTAATGAAAGGTCGTAGTCGTGGTTATGCACGTAGCGGCTATAAGTTAGAGTTTGGTACGATTGCATTTAAAGCAACAGAACATGGACGTATTAACTCACGTCAAATTGAAGCTGCTCGTATCTCTGCAACTCGTCACATTAAACGTGAAGGTAAGATTTGGATTCGTGTTTTCCCGGCTAAGCCACTAACTGCTAAGCCACTTGAAACACGTATGGGTAAAGGTAAAGGTGCTGTAGATCAATGGGTAATGAATATTAAACCAGGTCGTATTATTTTTGAAATGGGTGGAGTATCTGAAGATGTAGCTCGTGAAGCTCTAACTTTAGCAATGCACAAACTTCCATTTAAAACAAAAATTATTACTGCGGAGATGAACAATGAAATATTCTGATTTAGCAGAAAAAAATGTAGCTGAACTTGAAGCGATGTTAAAAGAGAAAAAAACTGAACTTTTTACATTGAAAATCAAGCAAAAAATGATGCAATTAACTAATACTAGCGAACTTCGTATTGCTAAAAAAGCTATTGCACGTATTAATACTGCAATTACTGCAGTTAAGTAAGGGATGAATTTATGACTCATAAACGTGAAATTCAAGGCGTAGTTGTAAAAATCGCTGGACAAAAAACTGCTACTATAGTTGTAGAGCGTCGTGTTATGCACCCTCGCTACCACAAAACTGTAAAGCGTTTTAAAAAGTATCTTATTCATGATGAAAAAAGTGAACTTAAAGTTGGAAATGAAGTTGTTGCTATTGAGTGTCGTCCACTCTCTAAAACAAAATCTTTCAGACTTAAGAGAATTGTTTCAGGAGCTGTAGTATGATTCAGGGTTTTACTCGTTTAAATGTAGCTGACAACACTGGTGCAAAAGAGATTATGTGTATTAAAGTTCTTGGTGGATCAAAACGTCGTTATGCTACTGTTGGTGATGTAATTGTTGCTTCAGTAAAAAAAGCTGTTCCTACAGGAAAAGTAAAAAAAGGTTCAGTTGTTAAAGCCGTTGTAGTTAGAACTAAAAAAGAGGTTCAACGTGAAAATGGCTCATTAATTCGTTTTGATGATAACGCTGCAGTTATCCTTGATACGAAAAAAGAGCCTATTGGTACTCGTATTTTTGGACCAATTAGCCGTGAAGTTCGTTACGCTGGTTTTATGAAAATTGTTTCTCTAGCGCCGGAGGTTGTTTAATGGCAAAGTTTAATTTCAAAAAAGGTGATACTGTAGAAGTTATCGCTGGTGATGATAGAGGCACTAAGGCTGAAGTTTTAGCTGTTATGCCTAAGAAGAATAAAGTAATCGTTAAGGGTGTTAAAGTTGTTAAGAAAACTATAAAACCTACAGAAGAGAATCCTCAAGGTGGTTTTTCTAATAAAGAGATGCCTGTAGATGCTTCTAACGTTCGTAAAGTGGAGGCGTAATTATGGCTCGTTTAAAAGAGAAATATTTAGCATTAAAACCTGAATTACAATCAACTCTAGAGATAAAAAATCCTATGCAGGTTCCTGCAATGGAAAAAATTATGGTTAGTGTTGGTGTTGGTTTTGCTATGAAAGATAACAAACTAATTCAAAATATTCAAGATACAATTAGTGCTATTGCTGGTCAACATGCATCAGTAGTTCACGCTAAAAAATCTGTTGCAGGTTTTAAAGTACGTGAGGGTATGCCAGTTGGTGTTAAAGTTACTCTACGTGGTGCAAAAATGTATGAATTTTATGATCGTTTAGTATCTATCGCACTTCCTCGTGTGAAAGATTTCCGTGGTGTTCCACGTAATGGCTTTGATGGTAGAGGTAACTACAACTTTGGTTTAACTGAGCAGTTAATCTTCCCAGAAGTTGACTATGACTCAATTATGCAAATCCATGGTATGAATATCACAATCGTAACAACAGGAAACTCAGACAAAAATAGTTTTAAACTATTAGAGATGATGGGTATGCCTTTTGCAAAAGGAAGAGACAATGGCTAAAAAGTCAATGATAGCTAAAGCAGCTCGCACACCAAAATTCAAGGTTCGTGGTTACACAAGATGTCAAATCTGTGGAAGACCACATTCAGTTCTTAAAGATTTTGGTATATGTCGTATCTGTTTTAGAAAAATGGCAAATGAGGGATTAATCCCTGGTGTTAGAAAGTCTTCATGGTAATATAACGTTAAATGAGCAAAAGCTCATTTAACTACGTTGACACTATGTCCTCCTCAGCGGAGAGCTCAGCAAACTTGTTTGCTAAAACGCACAAGTGCGTTGGGCATTACGCCGAGTGAAACTTAGCGTTAGCGTAGTAGAAAGAGTTTTACTCTTTCTGCGTAATTATCGGTAGAAACTCCTAAATACAAGCAAAGGAAAATAATGATAAATGATTTAATTAGTGATTCGTTAACACGTATCCGTAATGCATCTATGAGAAGATTAGATGTAACAAACTTAGTGCATTCTAAAATTGTAGAAGCAGTTGTGGCTATTTTGGCACAAAAAGGTTACGTTGATAGTTATAGCGTTGTTGAAGATGGCGTTAAAAAAACAATTAATGTAATTTTAAAGTATGATGAAAATGGTAAAACAGTAATCAATGAAGTAAAACGTGTTTCAAAACCAGGTCGCCGTGTTTATAAACAAGCATCTGAAGTTAAACGTTTTAAAAATGGTTATGGAACTATTATAATCTCAACATCAAAAGGCGTTATTGCAAATGACAAAGCTCAAGAGCTTGGCATTGGCGGTGAAGTTCTTTGTACAATTTGGTAGGAGGTAGAAAATGAGTCGTATTGGAAAAAATCCTGTCACAGTTCCTGCTGATATTAATGTAAGTGTTGAAAATGGTGTTATATCTTTTAATAAAGCTAAAATGAGTGAAGTTGTTGATACTAAAGGTAATGTAAATGTATCTTTAGATAACAATGTATTAACTTTCTCATCAAAGTCAGATGATCGTCAAGATAGAGCATTTTGGGGAACTTACCGTTCACTATGTGCAAATGTTGTTGAGGGTATGACAAAAGGTTATGAGAAAAAATTAGAGATCAATGGTGTTGGTTATAGAGCTGCTGTTAAAGGTAAAGTTTTAAATCTTCAACTTGGTTTCTCACACGATATTGATTTTCCTATTGCTGATGGCGTACAGATGGCTGTTGAGAAAAATGTTATTATTATTAAAAGTCATGACAAACAGTTAATTGGACAAATTGCAGCAAATATTAGATCGTTTCGTCCACCAGAGCCTTATAAAGGTAAAGGTGTTAAATATCTTGAAGAGCATATCGTGCGTAAAGCCGGTAAAACTGCTAAGAAATAAGGGGGCATAATATGACAGCAAAAACATTAAAATCAAAAAATGCTACACGTATTCAACGTAAGCGTCGTATTCGTGCTAAAATCAGTGGTTGTGCAACTAAACCTCGTGTTTCTATCTTTCGTTCAAATCGTTATTTGAGCGCTCAAGCTATTGATGATGTTGCTTCAAATACACTTTGTGCAATTAATTCAAAAACTTTAGGTTTAAATGCAAATATTGAATCAGCTACTAAAGTTGGTGAGGCATTCGCAGCTAAATTAAAAGAAGCTGGAATTAGCGAGATATTATTTGACCGTAACGGTTACTTATATCATGGTGTGGTTAAAGCATTCGCAGAAGCACTTCGTGCAAACGAAATCAAGTTTTAAGGTTGAATGGTGAATACAATTAATAAAGAAGATTTTGAAGAATCTATAGTAAATATTGGTCGTGTAACAAAAGTTGTTAAAGGTGGTAGAAGATTTCGTTTTACTGCACTTGTAGTTGTTGGTGACAAAAATGGAACTATCGGCTATGGTGTTGGTAAAGCTAAAGAGGTACCAGACGCAATTAAAAAAGCAGTTGATAACGCTTTTAAAAACTTAACAACTGTTAAAATTAAAGGAACTACAATAGCACATGACATTGAACACAAATTCAATGCAAGTCGTATTCTTTTAAAACCAGCATCTGAGGGTACTGGTGTTATCGCTGGTGGAGCTCTTCGTCCGGTTCTAGAGCTTGCTGGTATTCAAGATATTTTGACTAAGTCTATTGGTTCAAATAATCCTAACACTGTTGTTCGTGCTACTGTTGAAGCACTAGCGCGTATTAAAGGATAGATGATGGCATTAGAAAATTTAACTCCAGCAACTGGCTCTACTTCTAACAGAAAAAGAGTTGGTCGTGGTCAAGGTAGTGGAACAGGTAAAACTTCTGCACGTGGACAAAAAGGTCAAAAATCTCGTTCAGGTTACAAAAGAAAACGTAACTTTGAGGGTGGTCAACAACCACTTGCGAAACGTATGCCAAAAATTGGTTTTACATCTCATGTAGAGAAACCATACGTAATTAATGTTGAAAAAATCAAAGCAGTTGCAGAACTAGCTGAGATTACAATTGAAAACATCAAAAGCGTACATAAACTAGGTAAAAGTGTTACTAAAGTAAAACTTGTAGGCGCAAACGCTAAAGATTTATCTAGCAAGATTAAAGACGAAAACGTTACAACAACTGGTAAATAATGAATCGCCAACTTGTAAACAAGATCTTAATAACGATCGGTTTTCTATTCATATACCGTTTACTGGCTTATGTGCCAGTTCCCGGTGTTGATACTGCTGTTATTGCCTCTTTTTTTGATTCTCATAGCTCTGATGCACTTGGACTATTTAATATGTTCAGTGGAAACGCTGTAGAACGTCTATCAATTATATCACTTGGAATTATGCCTTACATTACTGCTTCAATTGTTATGGAGCTTTTAGCTGCTACATTTGCTCCACTAGGACAGATGAAAAAAGAGCGTGATGGCATGGTTAAGTATATGCAAATTATTCGTTATGCGACTATTGCAATTACTGTTGTTCAAGCTGTTGGTGTAAGTGTTGGACTTCAAAGTTTAACAGGAAAAGATGGCGCTAGTGCTATATTGGTTGATATGGACATTTTCATATTAGTTGCTGTTGTTTCAATGTTAGCTGGAACAATGTTACTAATGTGGATAGGTGAACAAATCACACAACATGGTATTGGTAATGGTATATCTTTAATCATTTTTGCTGGTATTGTATCTGCAATTCCATCTGCTATTGGTCAAACGGTTACCATGGTAAATACAGGTGCTATGAGCTTTTTAACTGTAATTGGTATTTTAGCTCTAATTTTAGCAACTGTTGGAATTATTATATATGTTGAATTAGGAGAGCGTCGTATTCCTGTTACTTATGCTAAGAAGACTATGATGCAAAATCAAAACAAACGTGTTATGAATTACATTCCTGTAAAGGTGAATTTAGCTGGTGTTATTCCTGTTATTTTTGCTAGTGCAATTTTGATGTTTCCTATGACAATTATATCTAGTAGTACTAATCCAACAATTCAAGCTATAGCTGATGTATTAAATCCAAATGGTTATTTCTTTAATATCTTAACATTTTTGTTTGTAGTGTTTTTTGCATTCTTTTATGCATCAATTACATTTAATGCAAAAGATATATCTGATAATTTAAAACGTCAAGGTGGTTTCATTCCGGGAGTTCGTCCTGGTGAATCTACTAAAAACTTTTTAAACAGTGTTGCATCTAACTTGACATTTACTGGAGCTATCTATTTAGGTCTAGTAGCAACTCTTCCATGGGTTATTGTTAAAGCTATGGGTGTACCATTCTTCTTTGGTGGAACTGCTGTACTGATTGTTGTTCAAGTTGCACTTGACACAATGAGAAAAATAGAGGCTCAAGTCTATATGAGCAAATATGAAACTCTTAGTGCGGTTGGTCTGTAACGATGGCGATTGCGCTTCGTAAACCACAAGAAATAGAAAAACTTCGCAAAGCGAATATAGTTGTAGCTAATACACTAAATCTTCTTAAAGAGAGTGCCAAAGTTGGTGCCTCTTTAAAAGATTTGGATGCAATGGCAGAAGATTATGTTTTAAGTTGTGGAGCAACTCCCTCATTTAAAGGTCTTTATGGCTTTCCATCTTCACTGTGTACATCACTAAACGAAGTTGTTATTCATGGTATTCCAACAGATTATAAGCTTCAAAATGGCGATATAATTGGTTTTGATATTGGAACACAACTTGATGGTTATTTTGGTGATGCAGCAGTTACTGTAGGTATTGGCGATATAAGCGATGAGGATAAAAAATTGATTGCGTGCTCTAAAGATACTTTGTATCATGCAATTGAGAGTATTAAAACAGGTATGCGTTTTAAAGAGCTATCTTTTTTAATGGAGGAGTACATTTTGAACTATGGTTTTGTTCCACTTAAAGATTTTTGTGGTCATGGCATAGGGAGAAAACCTCATGAAGAGCCTGAAATTCCAAACTATTTAGATGGTAAAGAGAAAAAAGCTGGACCTAAAATAAAAAATGGAATGGTTTTTTGTTTAGAACCAATGATTGTTCAAAAAGAGGGTAAGCCAAATATTAGAGAAAATGGCTGGGATGTAGTTAGTATTGATGGACTCAAAGGGTCTCATTATGAGCACACTGTTGCAATAATAAATGGTAAAGCTCAAATTTTATCACAAAGTTAAAGGAAATTTCATATGGCAAAAGCTGATGTAATAGAGGTTGATGGAAAAATAGTTGAGGCTCTACCAAATGCAACATTTCGTGTTGAGCTTGAAAATGGACATGTAATACTATGTCATATCGCAGGAAAAATGCGTATGCATTACATTAAAATCTTACCTGGTGACAAAGTGAAGTTAGAACTTACACCCTACTCACTAGATAAAGGTAGAATTACTTATAGATATAAGTAGTAATTTGAGGCTCTCGCCTCAAATATTTGTATTTAGTTACTTTTACTTAAAGAGTACACACCAGTTGAACCATGTGTGCTATCGCTCCATGTTCCAGAAATAGTTGTAGAAGTAATATCTCCTGTATAAGTATCACCACCAGCTGTACTTCCATATTTAATTGTTGTACCACTAACTGTACCAGATATTTGGTTAGTTTCTCCAGTGTCTGAACATGAATAAAATGAACCAGTAGATATCTCACAGCCTGATTGAGTAAAAGATACAAACAGCTCAGCACACTCTACTGCACCATCACTATAGTGCGATGAACCATACCAGCTACCTGTTACATCTGAACATGTTTCAGTCGTTGTGTTAGTCTCTGGATAAGTTGGTGTATGAGCATAAGTTGGTGTATCAGAGCTACCACCACTACTAACTGCCGCTGCTGTACCACCAACTGCTACAGCACCAGCTACACCAGCTACTACCAATGTTGTTGTGCTAAAACCTGCACTTGTAGCTGTTACAGTACCGACTGAAGTTGCTGTTGCAGTTGTTGTTCCAGCTGCTATACCAGCAACAACACCAAATCTTGCACTATCTTCTACGCTGTCCATTAAAATGTTATCATGAAAACCATTAACCATTTCAGGTGCTTTTGCTAACTCTGTA
>JAYEGD010000041.1:0-4984 GCA_034658915.1 Campylobacterota bacterium
AGCTAGTGCCATTGTGTTTGTTGCCATCTGCATAGCTCTACCCATACCTATCATAGATGCAACATCAACAGTTCCTGCACGTCTTCCACCCATCTGTTCACCACCATGCATAAATGGTGATAGTTTCACGCCTTTTTTAATGTAAAGACCTCCAACACCTTTTGGTCCATGGAATTTATGTGCTGAAAAGCTTATCATATCTACATTTGCAGCTTGAACATCTACTTTAACTTTACCTATTGCTTGTGTTGCATCTGAGTGAAAAAGGACACCTTTTCCTCTACATATTCTACCTATCTCCTCAATTGGAAACAGTTTTCCTGTCTCATTGTTTCCCCACATTACAGAGACAAGTGCAGTATCTTCACGAATTGCATCTGCAACTGCTGAAGCTTCTAATACGCCCTCTTCATTTACATTTAAGTATGTTACATCTACACCTCTTTTTCTAAGAAGTTACATGTAGCAGTAATAGCTGGGTGTTCAACCTCACTTGTAATGATATGGTTTTTATCACCATCTAAAATCTGATCAATCCATGTGCTTTGAAGTACCCAGTTATTAGCTTCAGTAGCATTTGATGTAATGATAATATCATCCTCATCAGCTGCACCAATTCCATCATAAAGGAAGTCTAGTGCTTCTACCATTTTAGGGTGTGTAACTGATCCAAACTTATGTAGTGAATTAGGGTTACCATAAATATCACAGAAGTACGGTTTCATCTCTTCAAAAACTTTAGGATCAACCATTGTTGTTGCATTATTATCTAAATATACGTCCATTTTTCTACCTTTTTTGTTATTTTACTACGTTAAACTACTAAATCTCTTTAGTTAGGTGTTTTATTTTCATTAAATTTTGCAAACAAAACAGTTTATTTGATCACTACACTTTTCACAAGCGGGTGCTGTTTCGTCTATCATCTCATAGAGATATTTCTTCCATAGCTTTTCACTTGGTTTTTTAGAGCTTAAACTAGGAAAATGCTCTTTCATATATTTGCCCATTTGTGTTCTGTTTTCAAAACCTAAATCATAGTAGAGGTGATTCATTTTCAAAGAGACTTTTGCTACATGTGGAGCTACTTCATTTTTAGCATACTCATCTTTTGCATAACACTTTAAAAGATTTGTTATTTTTAGCTCTAAAACATCTAATGGTGTTGTGTTTACTGTATTCATAATGTCATCTCTACCATTTTTCCATTAACAATTTCAGCAAACTCTACGCCAAAATCATAACTATCTAGTAGCTCCTCTTTTGTTGGTATTAATTTCACTTTTAGTGGCTTTAGTGGAACTCTAAATTTTAGAGCTTTTAACCTTGCATTCATCATATCAACAGCTTCACCACTCCAGCCATAGCTTCCAAATGCAGCTCCGAACTTCCCTTTTTTCTCTAAAAGCATCATACAACTTAACAGATCCCATACAGGCTTTGGTACATCTCCATTAATAGTAGGTGAACCAATTACAATTCCCGTACTCTCTTCTAAAATTGTAAGCATATTTTGCTCATCAAGTGCGGTCAAATCGTATATGTTTGCAATTAGTGTTTCACTTGATTCAATTCCATTATAGATGTTTTGTGCCATATCTTTAGTATTTTTATAGCTTGTTACATAAAATATAGAGACAATTTTTTTACCATGAAGCTTTACATCTTTTGAACTCCACTGTTTGTATAAATCGATATACTTTTGAGGCTCTGAACGTATTATTGGACCATGTAAATTTGCTATCATATCTATTTGCAAGTTCTCATAGAGTTTCAATGCATTTAATACATCACTCTTAAATGGTCTCATAATATGGTCATAGTAGTACTTAAATGCGTAGTCAAAATCTCCTACTAAATCATCAAACAATCTACTGTCATAGTAGTGACTTCCAAACACATCTCCACTAAACAAGATATTTTCATCTACTAAATAACTGCTCATTGTCTCTGGCCAGTGCAGGTTTGGTGTGCTTAAAAATTTAACTGTTTTTGAGCCTAGCTTTAACTCTTTATTTGTCCAAACTGTCTCAAACACCATTTTGTCACTCTTTGAAATTGACTTTAGCATAGGTTGTGCCATAGGTGAAATAAAGACTTTTGCATGAGGCGCTCTTTTTGTAAGCTCTGGCAATGCACCACTATGGTCTGGCTCTAAATGGTGCATAATTATGTACTTAATATCTTCATAAGAGCAAAGTGACTCAATTTTTGAGAAGAACTCATCTTGAAACTCTGCTTTTACGGTATCTAGTATAATTACACCCTCTTCAGTTTTTAGTAAATAGGAGTTATAAGTAGTTCCATTTGCAGTTTTCATAATGATGTCAAATGTTCTTATTTCACTATCGCTTACACCTATGTAGTATAGATCTTTGCTTATTTTGATTGTATCATTCATGAGCCATCTTTTAGCAAAATTCTCTTCAGCCACAGTGGTGCATTAGAGTTCATCATCTTTTGCAAACTCTCTATTACATGTAATATAGTCTCGTTCTCAGAAGATGACTTCATAGGGTATATTCCAGCACTCTTAACCATAGTCGCTGCTTTTGGTCCTATTTGAGAAACATAGACAATATCGCTACTATCAAGACACGCTATTTTGTAATCTAACTTCTCAACTTCACTCTCATGTTTTAGTGATGAGTCAACCTCTTTAATTAAAGAGTAGCTATCGGCTGTAACTTCATAAATATAAAATAGTTCACACCAACCAAAGTGCTGATTAACATTAACATTATCTTTAGAAGCAAAGGCTATTTTCATATTATGTAAACCCTAATATTTTCGTCGATTACTTGAGAGAGCGTTCCTTTAATTAAGTCATAGGTTCCAGTTGCTGCTAAAGAACACCCTGCACAGTTACCTTGATATGCTAATCTTATCTCTATTTGTGGAGAGTTTACATAATCTAGTAACATAATGTTTCCACCATCTTTTACCAAAATAGGTCTAATATATCTCTCTATTGCATCTAAGATTAGCTCTTGCTGTTTCTCGTAAGAGTGTTCTCTAAAGACTCTGTTTGGTTCACATTCACTATTTACAGGCTTATCAATTCCACCCATTTGAATAGCTGCCATAGCGTGACCGCTAAGTGCTGCATTTAGCATACATGTAAATCCCTCTTTTACTAACTCTTCGTTAGTTCTATCTTTTAATAAAAGTAGTCCTAATCTAAAATTAGCTCCTTGATGCTCTTTTTTTACCGCGCGTCTAAAGTAATCAATCGCTTTTTCAACATCCTCTTCAACACCAATTTTACTCTGATACATTAGTGCTAAGTTGTAGTTTGCAGAGTCATTGTCATACTCACTAGCTTTGTCAAACCACTCTTTTGCAATTGTGAAATCTTTTTCAACACCATCACCTTTTAAGTACATTAAACCTAAATTAGCCATAGCTCTATCGCTTTTAAGTTTTGCCTCTTCTTGCCAAATATTTAGTGCTGTCTCATAATCTTTTGCTTTATACGCTTTCAGTGCTTCACGATGTTTCATAAACCTAACTCCTTCACCTGGTTGAGGTAACTCTTTGTTTAACTTTAACTCTTTTTCAATGTGTATCTTTAAATTCTCTTTTGCTTCTGCAATAGCTTCAAAATAGTCTTCACTAGAGCCTTTAATATCAAAATCTGTATAGATTGCTAATATTGCATCTCCAATCTCATGTTCACCACCATAACACTCAACTGGATAGTCTAAACTCATATAGTAGTCTAAATCTTTTTGTGTTTTCATCTACTTTGTTTCACATCCACACTTACAAACTTCGCCCTCACCTGGGTCTAGCAGTGTTTGAAAATTCGTGCTATCTAACTTTGTTGTACTACCATTTAAAAAACTTCTATATATCTCTTCTATTGAGTATTGATTATAGTTTGCACAATATACATCCATGCTATTTTTCTCAAACGATTTATATACACCCTCTCCCATATGATAAAATATAGTAGCTGTTGCATTTTGTTCTTTTAAGAATTCTGCACTTTTAGGACCTTTTCCTACTACCTCATTCTCTATTACTCTAAAATTACCTGTATGAGTATTTAAGAGTGCAAAATAGGGTGCTTTTCCATAAAGTTTACTAAGTGTTGTTGAATTTTGATTATCTATTGGTATTGCTAACATTGTTAATTCCTTTTAAATTATCATTACATAAACTATTCCTTTGAGTGGAATAGTTTATGTAATATAACCGTTGAACTCAATATGATATAAGGTATGAGATTATGATGGTTAATAGAAAATTAATTAAAGAGCTTTTGAATGAGTCTGCTTGTTCACACAATAAAGATAAAAAGAGTGGTTGTGACAAACCAAAACCAGGTGCAACAAGTGGTGGCTGTGCCTTTGAGGGCGCGCAAATTGCACTTTTTCCTTATGCTGACGCTGTTCATTTAGTTCACTCACCTGCAACTTGTCAAGGTGCATCTTGGGAGACGAGAGCGACTCCTACTAGCTATGAGGGTGAAAATAATGTGCCACTAGGTTTTTGTACTGATGTAACTGCTAATGACGTAATTTTTGGTGGTCATGAGAAGTTAGAAAATAGTATTGAATACATTGTAGAACATAAATCACCAAAGGCTATATTTGTATATGAGACTTGTGTAACTGCTATGATTGGTGATGATATGGACAACATAGCTGAAAGAATGCAAGAGAAACATAGTATCCCAATTGTTGTAGTTCACTCACCTGGTTTTGTTGGAAGTAAGAATCTGGGTTCACGTTTAGGTGGCGAAGCTGTTTTAGACAACCTAGTAGGAACAAGAGAACCTAAAGAGATTCACCCTTTTGGAATTAACTTAATTGGGGAGTATAATGTAACAGGAGATATGTGGCAATATACTCCAATTTTAGAAAAAATAGGTATTAAAGTTGTCTCAACATTAGCAGGCGATGGTAGAATAGAGAATATTCAAATGGCTCATAGAGCAAAATTAAATGTTATTGTTTGTGCAAAATCTTTAATTACT
>JAYEGD010000042.1:0-4974 GCA_034658915.1 Campylobacterota bacterium
ATTTTTGTTACCTCTTCTTCAATCTTCTCAACTTCACTCTTTTGTTCAACTCTTTTTACACTCTCAACTTTTTGAGAGACTTCAGCCTCTTGAACACCACTTCCTTGCGATACTTGCATACTTTGCTGCTGATATGCCGCATTGTTTGAAACTTCCATAATGACTCCCTTCTTTATAGAAAATATATATACTATTATCATCGTCAATAAAATAAATTACTTTAACAAAAAATTGCAAAAAACTAATTTTTTATGATACTATCACAAAATGATATATAAAAAACAAAATTATGAGATAGATTTAAGTTGTATAACTAGATTATATCCAGCTGCAATACTTATTGTGGATAGTGAAGAGGTACAAGTTTCTCTTGAGTGGGCTGAACTTAAAAAAGATAGTATAGAAGTGGAATTTTATGCTTTGATATTTGATTTTGATGCACTAGGGGAGGAGATAACATCTAGAGTAATGTTAAAGTTTAATACTCAAGCTGAACTGATTGATGAGATGAAAGAAGTCTCAAAGGTTCTTAATTGAAAAGCGTTAGTGTTAAATCTGTTTAGGGGATTGCACAGCATCACTTAATAAGCTCTAGCGGATTTATATGATAGTTTTTTTGTGTAACTTCAAACATTAACTCGTTATTGACACGTCCTAAAATATGACCTTTTTTTACTTTTTTACCTTTTTTAATATTTGGCGCAATTTTATCTAGGTGAGCATAAATTGTATGCATTTTATTCGCGTGTTGTACAATTACTACATTGTCAAGCAGTGATGTTTTCTTTGCTAAAATCACTTTTCCATTTAATACATTTTTAACTTTGGCATGTTTGGACTTTGGCTTTAGCATAACAGACTCATTAAATATTTTAATTCCATAAACAGGGTCTGTATAAGTACCATATTTTTTAACAACACTGTAGTTGTTTAGTGGGGATATGGTTTTTTTACCTCTATATTTTTTTGTCTTATTCTTTTGGTAACTACTACCAATTTGTTTAACACTAGGAAGTGATTTTGAAGATAGTTTTATTTTATTTCGTTCTCTTTTTTGGATCTCTTCTTCTTTAATAATGTTTAACTGAGCTAACGTCTCTTTTAATGATATTCTCTGTTTTATGACTTTATTTAATGAAGTTTTGTATCTTTTCTTATCTTTTTTTAACTTTGCCAAATCTTTTATATTTTTTTCTTTTAACTTTTTTAGTTTGTCTCTCTTGCTTTCAATACTAAAGATACTTTTTTTTAATTTTGAACTTTTTGTATCGAGTAGTGATATTTTTTTTGATTTATCTTTATATACATCTTTTAATTTGTCAATCTGCTTGTTATTGACTTTTTGCATAGATTTTAACACTTCACTTGAGATAACTGATTTATAGTCAATATGTTTATCTCTGCTACTTAATTGAGATAAAGATATGTTTTTTGAAATCATCTCTATTAAACTTTTTTTCAGTTTTTCTTGTTGAGTATTTAATTTTATTTGCTCTTTTTGTAGCTCATTTAGAGTTGATATATTATCTTTATATTTTCCATTTTTTTCATTAAGCTCTTTTTTTAGAGAGACTAATGTTTTTTGCTGTTTTTTTATTGTTTTTTCTTCTTTAAGTATCTGCTTTGCAGTTTTATTCATATTAGATGTAATAGTACTTTGCTTACTGTTATAGCCTTTTATTTTAGTAGATGTTTTTGTTATTTTTTCATTTATATTTGCATATAAAATTGAGTTTAATATTAGTAGTACAAAGAGTGTTTTTATCATACATTTTCTTTATGTGTTAAAACAATAGCTAAAGCTAAAACAATTGATAGTGTAAGTGAAATTACAAGTAGCTCAATAGAGTCATTAAATGTATTGAAAAGTACTACATCTATATTTAATATTTCTAATATTTTATGTAGTGATGCTGCTTTTGCAATAAATGGAAATACTATTAGTACTAAGATTGTAGATGCAAATGCATCTACTATTGCAAGTCTAAATAAAACAGCAGAACGCAACCACATAGGCGCACCAAACAGTGCCATAATACTCATTCTTTCATTATGTTGAAATTGCCAAATTCTCATCTCTTTTAAAATAAGAAGAGTCGTGATTACTAAAATAGCAATAGAGAAAACTTTTGTTAGGTACTTAAATAAAAGAAGTAATTCATAAGTTGAGTCGTGTTGCGAGGAGAAGTCTTCTACTTTCTCAATATCACTATGTTTTAATAAGTTGTTATTTAGAGTCTCTACTTGATAGGGAGTAGGGTAGCTTTTTAATTTAATTGTAAAGAATTTAGGAAGAGCTTCTTTTAACTCATTTACAGATTTTTCATCTAGTGAAGAGTTTATCTTTTTTATAACCTCATCTGGCTCAATCTCTATTATTGAGCTTATTAGCGGGTCAACACTTAAAAATTCTTTCTCTTTAGCACTATTTTTAGTCACAATAATTAGTGAGTAGTCACTATTTAGCTGCTCTTCATAACTATTGCTTATTCTATCTACTACAATAAATATCTGGTATGTAAACAAGATTGTAAAGAGCGCTGTAATTAAAGATAGATGATTTTTAAGAGACTTCATGAATTTTCCCATTTTCTATATGATAGTGCTTGTAGTCAATATTCATCGTTTGAGGAATGTGATGAGTTACAACTACAACTGTTGTATCTAGTTGCTCTTTTGTCCCCTCTAGTAGCTTCCATATCAATTTTGATGAATAATCATCTAAATTTCCAGTAGGCTCATCTGCTAAAATCATAATAGGATTATGTGCTAACGCTCTTGCCATAGCAACACGTTGTTGTTCTCCACCACTTAACTCAAGTGGATATTTACCAGCTTGATGTGCCAATTTAACATGCTTTAACAAATTTTCTACCTGTCTTTGACTAACATCTTTTGAATATCCTGAAATCAGCAAGGGTAGCATTATATTTTTATCAATTGTCCACTCTTTTACGAGCTTATAGTCTTGAAATACAATTCCAATATGTCTTCTTAAAAAATTTAGTTTAGTGGATGTTGGGCTTTTCATATCTACTCCACCAACAATTAGTGAGCCACTTTTTAGTTTAAGTGCACCATACAGTGATCTTAAAAGTGTTGACTTTCCACTACCACTAGCACCAGTAATAAAGACAAAACTACCAGCATCAATATTGAAATTAGCCTGATTAATAATTGTTTCATCTTTAGAGTATGCTAAAGTGAGATTCCTAGCATTTATTACTTTATCCATTTATGTACTCTTTTAGCTTATTATGTATCTCTAGATTAGTTCTTGTTTTTATTGGGCTTTTGGGAAAATAGCTTAATTTTCCACTATTTATAAATAGGTATAAATTTTCAGGTCTATCAAAACTACCAATAGAAATCCTAAAAAAATTAAACTCACTATTGATACTGTAGAGTCTCTCAAAGTGAACAAAGCCATTTTCAAACCGTAATGTTTTTTTTCTATAATTATCTAAATCATTAATATCAAATTTTACATTTTCAAATTCAAAATCGCCATTTATGACAATATTTGTAGAGTGCTCTTCACAAGTCATTGTCAAGTCATAGATGTTTTTTTCCATTTTACGCCATCTAGTCTCATACTTACTTACAACTTCTATATCTCTATTTTTATTAATATGGAGTGACATTTTATTTAACAAATTAAATGTTTCAAATGAGTAGGCATAGTAGTTTTCACTATCTGTTCTTAACTCTAGTGAACCACCAACTTTTAAAATTCTATTAGCTTCATCTATAAAAGATTTGCTTATTACTCTTCTATGTGGTTTTTTATCCCAAGGTACTGGAAAATGAACAAAAATTTTACTTACAATATTTGATGGGACAAGCTCCATAAAAAGTCTTGCATCATAATCTAAAATAAGTAAATTTGTTAAGTTATGAATGACTATCTGTTTTAAGACTTGTTGAATAGAGACTTTATGTATTTCAATTCCGACAAAAAGCATATCTTTATTATTAATTGCTTGATGAAGCAAGTGACGACCAGAACCAAATCCAACTTCAATAGAGATTTTCTCACAAGAGGGAAAATCATCTATGAAATAGTTAATGCTTTTCAGTGATGTGTCATCTTTTAGATGCATATTGACTTCACAGTTATCTACATTGCTTGATATTACTTCAAGGTTACTACATGTAGCAAAATTTAGAAGTGCTTTTTTTGTAATACTTAGTTGAGTGGGTCGTGTTGTTTTATCTACTTTAAGGAGTTTTTTATCATTTGACTCTTTGATTTGTAAAAAAAAATCCTTATTATCGCTATTTACACAAATTAATTTTTCATTTTCATTGTCACAGTTTTGAGCTAAAAATTTAAACTCAGAGCCATCTTCTTTAAGTGGAAAAGTAAGATGGTGAAACTCTTTTACATGTAGATGAGGCATATGTTAATTAGCCTCTAATTTAAATGATATTGAATTTGTAGGGTTTGAGCGAAGACCATCTTTATCTACTGAGACTAATTGATACTCATATTTTACATTTGGAGATATAGCGCTATCTATATATTCACTTTTTCTAATATCTGTAATTTCTAGTGTATCTTGAGCAAATAGTCCACTCGTTGTTGTTTTTATTAAAATATATGATGTGGCCCTTGCATCAGTTGGTTGCCACTTCAAATGAACACTTTTTTCACTCATAAACGCATCTACAATTTTAGGTCGGCTAGGAGCGCTTAGTGTGGAACCTTGAGTTGGAATATCTTGCATTTGTGATTCCAGATTGTCTTTATCTGTAGATGTTACTTTATAATATTTTAAAATACCACTTTGCTTAACTACATCATTATAGCTAGTCCCATTAACTTCAGCAATTTTTTCATATTTACCAGATGGTGATGAAGCACTATAAAGATTATATTTGATTATATCTTTTTCAGGACTCTCCCCCCATGCAATAGAGATGATATCAGGAAAATTAGATGAGGCAATAAGACCTACAATAGGTATAGGC
>JAYEGD010000043.1:0-4966 GCA_034658915.1 Campylobacterota bacterium
AGGAATTGGTCTCTCTTTAGTTTTACCATATATTGAAGTAATTGCACTAACGCATATTGGTAAAGAGAGACCAATTCCTAATGTAGTATTAACAACAATTAAACCAGCAAATGAGTCTAATACCAAATAAAAACTTATAGCACTAAAAAAGAGTAAAATCAGTGCAAAGTTGAAAATAGTGTTATTTAGTTTGAGACCTTTGATGAATGCAAAAGGTATTATGAACCTAACAAGTGGTGCTGCTGCATAAACAAACCCAATCTCACTGCCGCTAAAACCCTCTAGTTCCAAGATTTTAGGTAAGAAAATAATATGTATTGCAATAATAGCAAAGTAGAAGAAGTAAAAAGAGGCTAGTTGAAATTCAACTTTCATAAACTACAGCAGTGTGACTAACAAGATCATGCAGACATCTTTTGTCTTTTCTAATGAGTCCAATAAAAAATCCAAAAAGTGTTATAGCTGATAAAAAGTATGCAAAAAATCTAATTATAAGTTGAAAATATGAAGCTCTTTGCAGTGTCGTTGCATCAACTACTCTAGTTCTTGCCATCTTCTTACCAGGTGTTTGTTGAGTGTAGTGCCACATAAAAACATAGATACTCATAGTAGTCAAAATTTGAACTATAGATGCGTATGGATCAGGTGCATTAGTAATAGCGGCTTCATTATGAGAAATTACATCAAAAGCAGTTGCACTTTTTAACTCATCTCTTCCAAATATGCCCATCATAAGCAGACTTATTGGCATCCCAATAATAAATAAATCAGTAACAAATCCCATAACTCTTGACCAAAAGCCAGCATAGTCTCTTTTCTCTTCTACATGTAGAGCATCTTTTGTATGCTCTTTTCTTTTAACATCTCTCCAACGCATTTCAAAAAAACTCAGCGTTTAGTGCTGAGTCTCCTCTTTTTGCTCAGTTACTAACCACTGTAAATAGTTAATTGACCATGTTAAATCATTTATAGCTTCAACAATAGGGGCAGTTTTTGATGGCTCCATATGAACTTTTAACTCTTTTAGTCTCTGCTTTAAATATTGAGCCATTGAGTAGTAAAGATTTAAAGAGTCATCATCTTGTGCTTTTGTAACTTGTTCTTCAAGAGTTTCAACTAAAGCACTCTCGTTTGGAAAAATATTTCCAGCTTTACGTATTGTTCGTTGAACTTTTTGCAGGTGTTCAATATCTACTTTAAATTCACCCAAACTTAATTACCACGTGAACCAGGTTTAATAGCAATAGAGCCATCTTTGCATAGAGGACAGTTATCTGGTTCATACATCTCAAAAGTAAAGTCTTCTAAGGCAAATAGTGGTAGGTTTTTTGGTAATTTACAATTTTGTTTAGCTTCTGTTTTTGAGTTTTCACGTTTACAAAAGCCTCTATTTGCAAGTGCTGCGTAAGCTACTACATCTCCACCAAGAGCTTCAACTGCATTTGCGGCTTCAAGAGCTGAACCACCAGTTGTAATAATATCTTCACATATCAACACTTTTTCATCTTTAGAAACTTCAAAACCACGACGAATAGTCATTTCACCATCAACACGTTCAGCAAAAATATATCTTACATTAAGTGCTTGTGCAAGGGCATACCCAGCAATAAGACCACCTAATGCAGGTGCACAAATTGTATCTATTTTAATACCACTCTCTTTTATCTGTTTTGCTAGAGCAGTTGCTAAAAGATTTGCTGTTTTTGGATCTTCTAAAACTTTCGCGGATTGCAAATAGACTCCAGAGTGGTTTCCAGAACTTAATTTAAAATGCCCCTCTAAAAGAGCATCTGCATCCATATAAATCTGTTTAATATCCACCATTAAACCTTTAGTATCTCTTGCTCTTTACTTTTTAAAATATCTTCAAGCTCCGCAGTATTGCTATCAGTTATTTTTTGAATTTGATCTTGAGCACTTTTTGACTCATCTGCTGTAATCTCTTTATCTTTTTCTAGTTTTTTAATTTGATCATTAGATTTTTTTCTATCATTTCTTAGAGATACTTTTGCATTTTCACCCATGCCTTTCATTTTTTTAACTGCTTCTTGACGTTGATCAACAGTCATTGGTGGAAAAAATAGCTTAATAATTTCACCATCATTATTAGGGTTCACACCAATATTTGCTTTAGCAATAGCACTCTCTATATCACCTAAAATATGCTTTTCCCAAGGAGAAACAGTAATTGTTGTAGCATCAGTAGCTAAAACAGTAGCAACTTGCCCAATTGGTGTTGCAGTTCCATAGTAGTCAACCATTACATTATCTAAAACAGAAGTTGTTACTTTACCTGTACGTAGTGTTTTAAAATCACTTACCATATGGCTAATGCTCTTTTTCATTTGTGCTTTACAGTTGTCATATATATCATTTAACATATCTATTACCTTGAATAAAATTTTTAGCATTATATCTTATATGATGCAAATTGTTAATAAATTGTGGGAATAAAAGGTGAAATAGCCAAAAAAGTGTGGCTATTTGTTGTAAGTCTATTTAGAGTTGTTATTTTCTACTGTTTGTTGAATTGGAGTCTCATTGGTGTCAATTGAAGTTGTATCTGTTTTAGTAACGCTATTTGGTATTGTTGGTGCTGCTACATCTGTTTGGACAATAAGCTCATCAACCACAGATTTATTGTGTGCCTTTGCAAAAAAGTAACCAAGTGCTATAGTGTTTAAAATAAACAAAAACCCTATTATAAAAGTTATTTTAGTAAGAAAACTAGCTGGTCCCTTAGCACCAAAAACAGACTCATTAGAACCACTATATGCTCCAAGACCAATGCTTGAGCTTTTTTGAAGTAAGACAGCTATTACAATAAAAACCACTAAAACAATTTGAATTATCAGTAAAATATCACTCATATTTAATCCTCTATATTTGAAAAAGTTTGCAATTATATCTAAAAAATATTAAATTTTGTGTTATAATTGATTAAAATATAAAATAAAGTAAATTGATTTGATGAAAGTAAATACAGAGTTCTCAAAAAATGCCCAAAGTTATGGAAATTACAATCAAGTTCAAATTGATGTTGCAAAGCATCTGCTAGGACTTATTGAGAATAAACCAAAGAAAATTATAGATATTGGTTGCGGAAGTGGTGCAGTAACTTCACTAATTAATTATGAGTATGAAAAAATTTATGGTGTAGATTTTTCAAAAGAGATGCTTTATCTTCATCCAAAAAGTGAAAAAATAGAGCTAATACATGAAAATTTTGATGATATTTCTCTGTTTAATAGACTTAATAGTATTGATGCTGAGATGATAATTTCATCTTCAGCTATGCAGTGGAGCAAAGATTTACATGTACTGTTTAATAATATTAAAAAATTAAATAGACTTTTTTATGGTTCAATATTTACAGCTAATACTTTTAAAACACTTCATCAATATGCTAATGTAGAGTCGATATTGCTCTCATCTAAAGATATAAAAAAGATAGCAGAAGATGTATTTGAGAATTGTACTATTACAACTAAAAATTATAAACTATACTTTGATACAACAGAAGATATGTTAAGATACATAAAAAGAAGTGGAGTTAACGGTTCAAAAAAAATGCTTTCATTAGCTCAAACTAGAGAGTTAATAAAAACTTACCCTCTAAATTATTTAGAGTTTGAAGTACTATTTATAAAAGTGTAAAACTCTTTTTCTACAGTATATAAAGAGTATCTTATATGTTTAAATTGTTGAGATATCTCTGGTAAGATTAATTTGTAAGTCTCTTCTAAAACTCTTGATGATTCTTGAGCTCGTTTGAAGTTTGCAGTAATTAAATCTTCAATATCGCAACGAGACATTTCGCTTTCGGTGCTTTTTTTTAGAACATCATTTATAGCATCTCGGTAGCTTAAGATATTGCTAGCATTATCTACCCTTGAAAGATGACGTATCTCTTTCAATGAGGAAGCAAGCTCTTTATTGTCATAAAGATATCTTGCATAATCCTCTATTACACGAATACCCTCTCTTAAACGATTAAGATTAGCATCAATTACTCGACTATATTTATCTATGTTAGTCGTCACTGTTTCCAAAAATCCCCATTAGCTGCAAAAGTGCAGTAAAAATATTTAAAAAATCTAAGTAAAGAGCAATTGCACCGTCAATCGGAGTTTCATAGGCACCTTTAATTATATTTTGTGTGTCATACACAATTAATATACTAAATAGTAAAACAACAACTGCAGATATACCAATTGCTAAAATTGGACTTCCCAAAAACAAGTTAACAATAGAAAAACCAATAATCACAAAAACAGCAATCATTAATGGCTTTCCATACTCAGAGAAATCTTTAGTAGTCTTAATAGCATAAAAACTCATAGCACCAAAAATCAGTGATGTCATTGCAAAAGCATTACCAATAATAGCACCGCCGCCACTCATGCCAAGTGTTCTTGCAAGTAAAGGTGCAAGCATTAGTCCAGTCATAAAAACAAAACCAAACATAACAAGAAGATTAATCCCTGGTTTATGCTTAACAAAGTGTAACCCAATTAATAGACCAATTTCTAAAATGATTAGAGGTATAAACATTGCTTGAATTGTTCCAGCCATAGGAACTCCAACATATGCACCCACAGCTCCAGCCATCATAGAAGCTGCAAACAATTTATAAGTCTCTTTTACAAAAGAGATAATGTTAGCTTCACTTTTAGAAGCGCTTGAGTATCCATATGCTTCATTTGAGTTAGCATAGTCACGATCATATAAACCCATATACATTCCTTACATGTAAATTTGCGAAATTATATCACTTAGTAAAACCCTTATATGTAAGGAAAAACGTTATCAAATATATTTAAGAAAACATTTACATCCACCTAAGCAACTTCTAAGCAACAACCCCCTATAATTCCCATCCACAAACGAAGACGCCAATGTTTGGCATCCATGGTTCCATAAAAAGAACAACGTTTGAGATCATTGAAAACTAAGTAAGTTAGAC
>JAYEGD010000044.1:0-4915 GCA_034658915.1 Campylobacterota bacterium
TCACTTAACGATGCTAGCATCGCCAAGTAAAGTTCGCCTTGAATCTAAACCTTTTAAATGTTGTTGAATATGTCATCTATTATGGTCAGGCACTTATATGAACAACTTTTTAATTCTCGAAAACATAGTTTTCGTAGCTTTAGGGGGTTAAAGGAGTAGATTATGATTGAATCATCTTACAATGCGCAAGCATACCAATCACACACATTAGATATTCAAATGAGAACGAGTAGTGGTGATGTAATTAATATGAATTTTGAAAATACAAATCAGAGTGAACTATCACATAAACAAAATGGGAACTCTCAAGAGAGCTCTTTTAGCTTCTCCTCTTTACAAAAATTTGATTTTAAAGCTGAAACAAATGGACTTGATGATCAAGATAAAAAAGAGATAGAAGAGTTTATGAAAATAGCTCAACCTTTTATTGACAACTTTATGAAAGAGTTAGAAGAGGAGAGTCAAACTACTCCTATGAACAAAGTAGCAAATGATATTAACTCTTTAATGAATCCACTTAAAAGTGAAGATGAAAACAAAAACAATAGTGCAAAAAGCTCTCTTGTTAATATGTTTGATAACTCACTAAAACTCTTTGAAAATCAAGATAAACTCTTAAAAGATAGCGAAAAGCTACTAGACAAGGTGCTACATAATTTTGACAAAATGAATGAGACTTTAGAGAAATTTTTGTACGCTTAAATGTATGTTGTAGAGTCTTTTTTCTCCATTCAAGGAGAGGGTAAGTTTATTGGTACGCCATCAATATTTATTCGATTTGGTGGTTGCAATATGAGCTGCGAGGGTTTTACATGTAGTGAGGTTGTAAACGAAAAAGTAACACTTATTGGGTGTGATAGCATTTATGCGGTAAACCATGAACACTTCTCACACACTTGGCAAAAAATTGAAAATTTAGAAGAGTTAATAAAACACATCACCAAACATAACATCTCTTACAGTTGCGATGTTGTTTTAACAGGTGGCGAGCCACTTATTTACTCAACAAACAACATCTTTTTAGAGTTTTTAGAGTATCTACATGTAAATAAGCATAGAGTTACTTTTGAGACTAATGCTTCCATATCTATTGACTTTGACAAGTATCCTATTTACAAAGAGATGAACTACTCCATGTCTGTTAAACTCTCAAACTCTAATGAAGATAAAAAAAAGCGAATAAACTCTAAAAATATCTCCAATATTGCTCTACATGTAAAGGACTCTTTTTTTAAATTTGTAATTAGCGAAAATAACCAAATAGATGAGATAGAAGAGATAGCATCTTATGCTCCATCGCTTCCAATTTACTGTATGGCTATGTGCAACTCCAAAAATGAGCTAGAAGATAGAAGCCTTTTTGTGGTAGAATTTTGCAAAAAAAATGGCTATATTTATAACGATAGACTTCATATAAGATTATGGGACAAAAAAAAGGGAATTTAATTTATGATAATTAGAAAAGTGTATGAGTTTGAAAATGCTCATGTAGTTAGAGGTTGCTCAACACAAAAATGTAGAAGTTCAATTCATGGTCACTCTTATAAAGTTGAGCTACTTTTTTCATCAAACTATTTAGATAATGCTCATATGGTGTATGACTTTGGCTTAATGAAACTTCATATGAAAGAGCTAATTGATGCGTTTGATCACTCTATAACTCTATGGGACAAAGATGATAAAGAGTACATTAGTGACATGAAAAAGCACTCTACAAGATGGGTACAAATCCCCTGCTCTCCATCTGCTGAACAGTTTTCAAGACTCTTTTTTGTTTTAATTGAGAAGCTATTATCTCAAGTTGTTATGATTAATGGTGAGCGAGATGTAAAACTACATAGTGTAATTGCTCATGAGACAGACACCGGTTATGCGCAGTGTTTTAAAGAGGATGCTCACTCAGAACTTATGGGTAAAATAGATTTTAATGAGATAATCTTCTCAGATGAGATTAAAAGTGGTTGGAGTGATAAGCATCTGTATGAAAAACTGTTAGCTGGAGAGAAGTTTATAAACCCAGATACTGTGTAGTATTTATCACGCAAAATGAGCAAAGCCCATTTTACTACGTTAACACTAGGTTTATTTAGTGCTTTTACATGGCACGAAACACACGTCTCTCAGCGAGAAGCTCAAATCACTAGTGATTTTGACTGTTTTTTATAGGTACTGAATTGTTATGAAAGTTTAAACTCTCTACTTACCAATTACTGGCATATCATCTACTTTTTTTACATGTGATTCCCACTCAGGTGTTACATGTGTATCTGTATATACTTTCCACTTATCTACATACTCTTGAAGTGTAAAGCTTCTATCTTTTTCACCATATTTTTCATTTATCTCTTCATTTTGTTCAACGTTTGGTGACCACTCCTCTTCTACAAAATCGTTATATGTAGCTTGTAAAAAGCCCTCTCTTTTGTTCTCATTATATGTAGGTGTTGGAGATATTGTCTGTAGTGCATTATGAGTATTGTCATAGTTTGCAGCTGATGCACCAATTACAGCTTGATGACTTGCATCCATGACACTCTCTTTTTCTACTACTGGTGCTGAACTCTTTTGAGGTGATACTTCATCAAACTCACGCCATACATCATCATACTCATTACTTGAGCTACTTGTTTGAATACTCTTAGAACTAGATTGTGAAGCAGATGATGGCTTTTGATTAAAGTACTCATCTGCATAATCTTGAAGTTTGTATGAGCTACATCCACTAAAAAGTGTAGCTAGTGCTAAACTTCCTAAAATAGTATTATTAAATTTCATAACTTGCTACCTTGTATCTTAATTGAATAAGATTTTACCTTATTTGATGTCAATAGCAGATTAAATTTTATTATTTAGCAACAACAATATTTCTACCACTATTTTTTGCTTCATATAGTGCTTCATCTACTTTCTTGTAACTCTCATCAATAGTTGTAGTGTTATCAAACTCTATTACACCAAAACTAGCACTAACATGTGGTAGCTCTTCTACATGTAGTTCATCTACTGTTTTTCTTAAATCTTCTGCTTTTCTCTTAGCTAACTCTATGTTTGCATGTGGAAGTAAAATCATAAACTCCTCGCCACCCCACCTTGCAAAGATATCACTCTTTCTTAGATTGTTTGAGACTATTTTTGTTAATTCTATTAAAACCTTATCTCCAACATCATGCCCATGTTTATCATTAATTGCTTTGAAGTAGTCAATATCAAACATTATTAGTGAACATTTATGCTTGTCTCTTCTTAAAGATGCGTACTCACTTTTTACCAACTTATTTAACATCTCTCTATTGTAAATGTTTGTTAAGCTATCGTGATGTGCTTTATGTTTAAATAGCTCTTTTTCAAAAACCAACTCAGTAATTTTATTAAATGTTACAAAGTAAATTCCATCATATTCGTTTATTTGAACACTGAATGCTTCTAAAGAGTTGTCTTGACCAAACATTGAGACAACTCTATTTTTTTCATCAAGTTTTAAAATTTCTGACACCCAATGAGCCTCATTTTCACCACTATCTACACTAAAAAAGCCCTCTCTTTTAACAAAGAAGTCACAAATACAGTTATACTTACTCAAGAAATCTTCTAAGCTGTTTCGTCCAACAAATTGAAGAAATGCTTTATTGACACTAACAATCTCTTTTAAATTTGTAGAGAAAATAATATTATTAACAGAGTCTAATATATTAATTATCTTTGACTTCTCAACACTCAACTCATCTACATTTTTTCTTAAAAGTATTAAATCCAACTTATGTCTATAGTAAGCAATAAAAATAATAGCATTCAAAAATGATAAAAGCAAAAATAGATAAATATTGTCATAACGAATATCGTAAATGTAAGAGTCTTTATTTAAAAAACTAATATAGCCAACATAATCTTTTGAGATGGGGTTTTGTAGTGGAATTGAGTTAAGAACGTATGCAGTATCGTCTTTAATAAAATAGTATGAAAAAACACTATTTTTTCGCAACTTATCATCAATAAACTCTTTATTACCATTTTTAAATATCTCCATCATATAGGTATCAATATTTTCGATATGGGCTTTGCTCTTAACACTTACATATCCAGGAATAAAACTCTCTACATAGTTCGATTTTTCATCCTCAAAGAGTTTTTTATCTACAACCTCTTTTTTTACTGATACATAAACATTAAGCATATTTTTATGCATAAAACTCTCCATTAAGAAAGATGGAGTTGATATTTCAACGCTTCCTAAATAGCTCTCATTGTTATCAAACAAAGGATATACAAACCTAAAACCATTGTAAATTTTTCCCTCTTCAAATCCATCTATAGTAGCTCTATTTTTATTAACAAATGCGACTGTTTTTCTTGTTGAACTTAAATCATCACCATACTTTTTAGGTCTATGAAAACGGATAAAACTCTCATTAGATGGTAGGTGAAAATGTAGCTGTCTAATGTTACTATTTTTAAGTCTTTTGTATGATTCTTTTAGCTTATTGTACAACGCTTCTCTTGATCTATCTTTTTTTTCATTTAGAGTTGCATATTTAAATATATCTTTTATTTCATCTGTATTTATTAGTTCATTATAGACAATATCTGAACGATTTTTAAAAGAGTTATATACTATATTAAACTCATTAACTGTGTTTTGACGAAGTGTTTTTAGATACAAATTCATCTTATTTTCAACATAATAATTTGCAATAAAATAGAGCAAAACTTCTATAGTAAAAAATATAAATATATATCTAGTATTAGCTGTATTCATTGTAACTCCATATAAGTGCCTGACCATAATAGATAACATATTCAACAACATTTAAAAGGTTTAGATTCAAGGCGAACTTTGCTTGGCGATGCTAGCATCGTTAAGTGAAGTTCAACGCAGAAGATGAATCTTTTAAATGTTGCCCGTAGGGTGAAAAGATAA
>JAYEGD010000045.1:0-4878 GCA_034658915.1 Campylobacterota bacterium
TCCATTTTTAGGTGGACTTTTTAGAAGTGAAGAGGAGTATAGAGATAAAGTCACAACACTTGTTATTATAACGCCATATATTGTTAATCAAAGTGCTGACTTACAAGAGATTCAGAAAAAAGTATCTGACTACAAAGCACTAACAGAGAAGTATGCTTCTTTAATGCAAGTAAACTATGATGAAGCTTTTGGAAAAGCATATGATCAGGACAAATATTTAAATAGAGTATATTCAGACAATATGGCTAAACATAATGATGTTAAAACAACACCACAGCAACAAAAAGAGGATAGAGCTAACAAACAGACGACTCAAGAAGCTCTTACTAACCCTGTTTTAAATCCATCAAACTAGTTGTCTAAAAATGTTTAATGAATATAATAATATAGAGTTAGAGCCATTTCATGATGAAGAGTTAGACTCAGCTCACGCCTATAAAAACAGAGTAATTTTTGCTGAAGTTGAAGATGAACTTCAAGCTTGTACAGATAAACTAAATCTTCAAAATGCACTCAACTTTATATCCCATATTAGGTGGGAAAAAGGTGTTGCAATTTTAGATGAGGGTAGTTTTGAAAACTTAGAACATAAGTTTTTAGAGTCTCGTCAAGAGTCCTCAATAGGCAGTATTCAAGAAGATGCTGAAAATGAGAGCGTTCAAAGCCTTGATCTATTTTTACAAAATGAAGAGGACCTACTAACAAGTGAAGACTCTGCACCTATTATTAAACTTGTTAATATGCTTTTTGTTCAAGCAGTTACACAAAGAGCAACCGATGTTCATATAGAGACTTATGAGTTACAAGGAATTATTAAGTTTAGAGTTGATGGTGTTTTAAAAGAGATTACAGTTGTTAAAAAAGGGATTATCTCTTCCATTATTAATAGACTTAAAGTTATGTCTGATTTGGATATTTCAGAGAGTCGTATTCCTCAAGATGGTAGAACAAAAATTAGTGTTGCTAAAAAACAGATTGATATTCGTGTATCTATTTTACCTACATTTTATGGTGAAAAAGTTGTTATGAGACTTCTAATGAAAGCTGATGCAATTCCTACTTTAGATGAGTTAGGATTCTCTAGTGAAGTAACAAAGCAACTCTACTCACTTCTAAACTACTCCTATGGTATGATTTTAATTACAGGACCTACGGGGAGTGGTAAATCTACTACGCTTCACTCATTTTTAAAGCAGATAGACCATAGTAAAAAAAACATTATTACTGTTGAGAATCCTGTTGAGTATAACTCTTTTGGTATTAACCAAGTTCAAGTTAATGAGAAAGCTGGACTTACTTTTGCATCTGCACTAAAATCAATTTTAAGACAAGATCCAGATGTAATTTTGGTTGGAGAGATTAGGGATTTAGAGACAACACAAATAGCAGTACAAGCCTCAATGACAGGTCACTTACTCCTATCAACGCTTCACACCAACAATGCAGCAGGTGCAATTCCTCGTCTAGTAGATATAGGAATTGACTCATTTTTACTTAGTGGAACTGTAATAGGTGTTATGGCTCAAAGGCTAGTGAGAATTTTGTGTGATGATTGTAAAAAAGAGTACACAATTACACAACACGATAGTGAGTACTTTGAAATTCCTGCTGGGACTAAAATTTTTGACTCTTGTGGATGTGAGAAGTGTAACAATAGTGGCTATAAAAGCAGAAAAGCAATTGGTGAAATTATTACAGTAGATAAAGATATATCTGAATTAATTAAGAGTAATCCTGATGAGTTTACTATTAAAAAACATCTAAAGAATAAAGAGGGTTTTGTCTCACTGTTTGATAGATTAAAAGATATGATTATCAATGGTGATACTTCACTAGAAGAAGCAATTAGAATAGGTGTTAAAGAGCTGTGATTTTTAAGTATAAGGGCTATGATAGAGAGGGTTCAAAAGTCTCATCGACAATTACAACAGCATCTATTAAAGATGCAAGGTATGAGTTAGAGCGAAGTGGTGTTTTACTAGAGAGTTTAAAAGAGGTTAAAAGTTTTTATACTCCAAAAATAGACGTTAATAAATTGGCACTTGTCTCTAGAAATCTCAGTATCTACTTACGCTCTGGTATGTCTTTATTTAGAGCAATTGACCTTATTAAAGAGAACTACTTAAAAGATAAAAAGTTTAAACATTTTTTAGAGTCTCTGTCTAAAGAGCTAAAAGAGGGGAAGAGTTTTTATGAGGCATTTAACCAACAAAATATCTATAAAATTCCACCATTTTTTCTATATACTATTGAGGTATCTGAAAAGAGTTCATCTTTAGAGAGTTCACTGCTAGAGTTAAGTGAGTTTATTAGTGCTACACAAAAACTTAAACGTGAAGTTGCAAAGGCGTTTATTTACCCAGGTTTCATCATTTTAATTGCTGTTGGAATGATTAACTTTATGCTTACATCAATTGTTCCAAAAATTGTAGATATTTTTGAATCAACAGGTGGAGATTTACCAGCTTCAACGCAGTTTACACTCAATGTCTCTCACTTTATGCAAGATTATGGAGCATACTTATTTGGTGGTTTTGCTCTAATGATTATTGCTCTAGGTTTTACCAGGTATAAAAACTACGGTTTTAGAAAATTGCAAGATAAACTGATTTTAAAATTTCCACTTCTAGGGAGTATTCTTCTCTACCATGAACTTAGTATGTTTTGTAGAGTAAGTGCGCTTCTATTAACAAGTGGTGTTCCATTTGCACAATCTATACACTTTTCAACTAAAATATTTTCAAATGCACTTATTAAAGAGAGTTTTGAAGATATCTCAAAAAGAATTATTGAGGGTAAATCTTTCTCATCTGCAGTTGCAGCACAAGAGGATTTAAAACTCCCTGTTGATTTTTTAAATGCCGTTGCAATTGGTGAAAATAGTTCAGAGTTACCATTTACATTAAGAACACTTTCTGAGTTTTATGAGACAATTAACAAAGACAAAATTGAAATTTTGCTATCATTATTGGAACCAATATTGATGTTAGTTGTAGGTGGAATAATTGGATTTTTAGTTATATCTATGTTGCTACCAATATTCTCAATTTCAGTAGGTTAAACTACAAATTTTTAAAGGAATAGTATGAAAAAAAAGAGCTTTTTAAGAAAAGGTTTTACACTTTTAGAGTTGATGATTATCATCGTTATTTTGGGTCTTTTGGCTGCTTTAGTTTTACCAAACTTGCTTGGAAAAAGTGAAGATGCAAAAAGAAAGTTAGTATGTATTCAGATGCAAAGTATTAATGAGAGTCTGAAGTCTTTTAGGTTCGATAATGGTATGTACCCTGATACTGAAGAGGGTCTTCACGCACTTTTGAAAAACCCTGATGCAGAGAAGTACAAAAACTATGCAAATGGTGCATATTTAGACTCTAAAAATCTTCCTCGTGACCCTTGGAAAAACCAGTACATATATATTAATGAAGATGGTGAATTAAATCTTATATCAACTGGTGCTGATGGTAAAGATGGTGGTAGTGATCAAGGTAAAGATATAACACTTATTGAGTGCCAAAAATAGCCATAAATGAGTAAAAAAGACTCTTCTGCTTTCACCTTAATTGAACTACTTGTTGTCATAATAATAATTAGTCTCATTTATGGTGTTGTTTTTAACAATTTCGTTAATGATAAAACAAGAAGTGAGTCACTAAATATTTTTAATATGAAAAAATATTTAAATGACAAACTAAAAGATGAAAAAGGAATATCCTCTTTAGTATGTTCAAATAAACTAGAAAAATGTTATCTATTAAATAGAGGTAAAACTATTGATACTATAGATTTTAGAAGTACATTTGAAACATACTACTTAAGAGGCGCAGAAGAGGTTTTTAGAAGAGAGTATCCTTACATGAAAATTGATGAAGAGGATTTTAGACCCTCTTTTATTCTACAAAGATATGAAAACAAGAGATTTTCGCCACTTATTTTAAAAGATGAGAAAGATAGATGGTACTATTTAACATCTTTTTTTAAAAATGTAGAGGTTTTTAACAACTCTCTTGAACTTGTGGAGTTCATTCAACAAAAAGATTACCTACCTATGAATATTGGTCATGCAGATGAATAAAAGAGGTTTTACCCTAATAGAGATACTAATTTCTGTACTAATTCTTTTTGTATCTGGAAGTGCACTTTTTAAGTTCAACTCATTTATTAAGTATCAGTTTGAAAAGGATATTGAACAACATAAGTTAGCTTTAGTATCTTCTATTGTATCAGGTGAAAAGAAGTATAGTAAAAATAAAAAATACACATTTGATGCATTAGTTAAATTTGACAAAATCCATACAGATGATGCTATATTTTTAAAAGAGAACTATTTCTACATTGAAAGTACAGAAGAGACTCCATATTTTCTATTTACTGGTGAAGGTGGTGAAGATTATGAGATTGAGTATGGCTACCACTACATAAATAATGAAAAAGCGAAAGAGAAGTTAATTTGGTTAAATCAGTAACACATAGAGGTTTTACTCTTGTAGAGATGATTGTCTCTGTTTTACTTATGAGCATACTTTTTTTGTACCTATATGGCTCTATTAATAATGTAAAAAAAACTAATGAGCCATATATGAAACGCTCTAGCGAACTTGAAAAAGAGAATAAAATATTCAACCTTTTAACAGATGATTTTTTACTAGCTTCTAAAATCAGTGTTCAAGAGTTTCCAAAGTATGATATTGTTACTTTTAACTCTACAAACTCACTCTATCAAATGCAAAATCCTGTTATTACATATGTTGTTAGTAAAAATGAGAAAGCACTGCTTAGAATTGAGTCCTTTAAAAAATTTCCAATAAATGAGAAGCTCAATGTTGAAGATATAATCTACACTGATTTATTGGTAAAAAACACATTAAGCTTCAATGT
>JAYEGD010000046.1:0-4871 GCA_034658915.1 Campylobacterota bacterium
TACTCTTATCCTAAATTCAACTCTTCTTGACAACTTTCTATCTTCATCTGGATTCATAATAGTTTGTGCATACGAGTGTGCATTAGAACTAAACAGTGAAGTTAAAAACTCTCGATTTTTCTTTGAGCTATCTTTAAAAATATATGATAATACACTGTATGAGCGTTTTTGAGAGAGTCTCATATTTTTTAGATAACCACTACTAAAATCTGCACTTCCCCACTCACTAGATGTATGACCATTAACATTAAGTGATGTAATCTCACTTTTATGTCTTTTTAGTAGTGGAATTAGTTTCATATTAAAAGTTGTTAAAAATCTCTTTTGTTGTGGTTTTAAACTATATTTGGCTCTATCAAACAGAAGTGCTGGTGATGTAAAAATGATTGATAGATTTTTCATAACTTTAAGCTTTTTATCTTTAATTTCAGTCGCATAGGTTTTTATTAAATCATCGTAAATGCTCTGCATTGAAGCAGCTATATTTTTACTATTTTTTGGTTTTATTAGTTGAGCATAGCTTCCATCACTATGAATTTTCACAATCCACATATTTGTTATTTGTGTATTTTTTTGTGTAATTCTTCCTGCTGCTGCAATATCTCCATCTCTCATCATAACAACAGAGTTTAAAGATTCAGATGTAGAGTTTCCATACTTGTATTTCCAAATTAACTCCAGCCTACCACTAACTTTTAGTGCTAGTGCATCTCTATTGCCTTTCATAGTGTCATCTGTGTAACCTACACCAACAATAGTGCTATCAACTCTCTCTTTAATGTCAAGAAGTGCGCTTGAATACTCTGTAGGAATATCTACATCTCCTAAGATGTTTTTTTGAATATCGAATTTTACTAGTTTAATCTGCTCTTGTTGTTGAGGGTCTCTTTTGGTAATAGAGACTAAAAAATTGCTATCTTTAAGAGTGATGATTTTGAATGCATTATATGAAACTCCCTTTTTTTTGTATCTCTTTAGCCATATTTTGTCACCATTTTCTGCAATTCTCATAAGTGTGATTTCACTATTGTACTCATTAAGTGTTGTTCCTAAAATAAGTAGTGTTCCATCATACGCTTCTGCTGCATCTATGCCTCTATCATCATAAGTTGTTCCAAACTTTTTACTCCAAAGTATCTTTCCTTGTTTACTAAAACGAGTTAAGTAGATGTCATTGAGACCAATACCTTGTATGAATTTTCCATCATTTCTATCTCTTGTAGTCATAGAAGAACCAATGCTTAAAACCCCACCATCACGCAGAGCTAAGAGTCTATTCATTCTGTCAAAATTGCGTGTTCCAAAACGTTTTGTATATCTTACATGTAAACCTGAATCCATACGTAAAAGCATTAGTGTTCCATCTTCTGTATAGCCACCTACAAAGTAGCCATTATCTGCAGTTTTTACAACAGATACTGCTTGATTAAAGTTATCAATATTCTCATCAAAACTCTCCTCAATTGCACCACTTAACTCATCTACTCTTGTTAAATTCATCTGTAATCCACTTGCACTATTTAAACTGCTCAAATAGTCATAAGCATTTTTAAAACTTTTATTAGATGTAGTTGTTTTTGTGCTAAAGTGGTTTTTAAACCCAACGGCACTAAGTGAGCCACTATGGTCTTGCGTTATTGCACTAAAAGAGTTATCAAACTCATCTTTAATGATGACTGAGTACTCTTGAGCAAAAAGTGAGCTAAAGAAAGCTAGAAGTAATATTTTTTTTATCATAGGATATCTCTTTATATTTGATTACGATATAATCTAAGCAAAATTTATACCTAAAAAGGTTTTATAATGAAAATTGCAGATTCAGTTACGGATTTAATAGGAAATACTCCACTAATTAAGTTACATTTTGCCTCAAAATTAAGTGGTGCCAACATTATAGCAAAGTGTGAATTTATGAACCCTACTAGCTCAGTTAAAGATAGAATTGGTTTCAATATGATTCAAGATGCATTAAATAGCAAAAAAATAGATGAGACAACAACAATTATTGAGCCAACAAGTGGTAATACGGGAATTGCATTAGCATCAGTTTGTGCAGCAAAAAAGATTTCATTAGTTTTAACTATGCCAGAATCTATGAGCATTGAGAGAAGAAATATTTTGAAAGCATTAGGTGCAAGGCTTGTTTTAACTCCAGCAGCTAAAGGTATGAATGGAGCAATAGCAGAGGCACAAAGATTAAATGGTGAAATAAAAAATTCACTAATTTTGCAACAGTTTCAAAATATGGCAAATCCTCAAATTCATATGAAAACAACTGCACCAGAAATTTTGAGAGATATGGACTCAAACATAGACGCATTTGTAGCAGCAGTAGGCACAGGTGGAACACTAAGTGGTACATCAAAAGTTTTAAAACAGAGTGTTAAAGATATTAAAATTGTTGCAGTAGAACCATTTGAATCTGCAGTAATTTCAGGTGAAGCACCATCGCCACACAAAATTCAAGGAATAGGAGCTGGTTTTATTCCACAAACTCTAAATGTAGAGATTTTCGATGAAGTAATAAAAGTAAAGAGTGAAGATGCGTTAAGCATTGCAAAGCAAATAGCACTAAATGAGGGTCTATTAGTAGGAATATCAGCAGGTGCAAATGTAGCAGCCGCAATAGAGCTTGGAAAAAGAGATGAGTTTCAAGGTAAAAATATTGTCACAATTTTGTGTGATACAGCAGAGAGATATATGAGTACAGCACTATTTGATGTTTCTTGAAACAATAAAAATTGTTGATGGAGAAGCTCTACATGTAGAGTATCATCAAAGGCGACTTGAGAGAGCATTGCCAAATAGTTATAAGCTAATAGAGCATCTTAAAAACACTCCAGCAAACACTACATGTAGATGCAGAGTTATTTATGATGAGGAGAGTTTACATGTAGAGTATGTAGAGTACAAAATGAAGCATATAAAATCACTACATGTAGTATCTTCTAACATTGAGTATGAGCATAAGTATTTAGATAGATGTGAGCTTAATGCTCTTTATGAGTTGAGAAAAAATTGTGATGATGTTTTAATTGTAAAAGATGGATTAATAAGAGAGACAACAATTGCAAATATCGCTTTTTTTGATGGCAATAGTTGGTTTACACCAAAAAAACCTCTGCTTTGTGGAACTACAAGAGATAGATATTTAGATAATAAATTAGTGCTTGAAAAAGATATTTATATTGATGAATTAAAGCATTTTCAAAAATGTGCGATATTAAATTCCATGATAGGATTTTATGAAATAGAATCCATAGTACTGGGGGATAGTGATGTTGTACGATTTAGTTAAAGAGGACTCATTTGGAAAATTGATGAGAGGTCACATTGAAGAGATTTTAATATATCTTTTTGAGCAAGAACAAAATTTTGGAATATTGTGTAAAGTTGAGTATTTAGAGTTTGAACCAGAGTTGCCAGTTTCTATTAGTTCAGAGTTCCGTCCAATGACACTCTTTTTTCTAGCTGGTTACACGTTTGAAAGTGCTAGAATTGAAGATAATGTTTTAGTCTTTGAAGCTGGATTTGGAAATGAAAACATTGGTAGTGTAGTGACTGTTCCACTCCTCTCAATTATGCAAATAATTATAGACGAGACACCAATTTTTGTAAATATGGCAACACCTAGTGATGGAGTTATTAGTAGTAGCATAAAAGAGAGTTCAAGTGTTGGAGTTGAAAACTCTATGGCATCATTTTTATCGAACCCTGAAAATCAAAAGTTTTTAAAAAAGTAGGTGTTAAAACACCCCTTTATAAGCCTTTGCTAGACCTTTATAGAGTCTATCTGGAGTTAAAGATGAGTCTTGCTCCCATATCTTTTTCATAACTACGTTGTCCTCTTCGCCATTCCAAATTTTTATGTAACTTCCATCTTTGTAACCATTATCTTGACGAAACTTATTCAAAATATTTTTACCAACATAGAGTTCATAAAGCGTTTGTAAGTTTAGTCCACACATAGCAGTTAGTTCAAAAAAGTTTGTTAATAACTTTTGGGGAATCAAGTCTGTTTTACTTAAAACATCTACCATCACTTGCTCTACTTTTTCAATTATAACTTCACTGTCATCATAATTTTGTTGAGTTGTCTCTAGTTGTGAATAGCTTTTCATATCTGCCATCATCGTAGCAATATCTTCAATTGAGCCAAAATGATTTACTTTATATTTAGAGAGAATCAAACTCATTACAAAGTGCCAAATATCTACCACCTCAATTTTTAAATTATCCCAATTAGGTTCACTATCTATATTTTTCCAATGTTTCCATGCAAAGCTATCTATCATCTCTGCACACTCCATATAGATACATCTCTTCCAATCTATTTTTTTACCATTTTTAGTAACATCTTCTTCCCAATTCAGACCATTTGTTGAGTCATTTAGTTGTTGTTGAAGCTGTAACATTTCATTAATTTTCTGCATTTTGTCTCATTTTTTTTAAATTTTGGATATTTTACTATAAAAAAACATAGAAAATTATCATTTATCTTAAAAATATTGTAAAATCACACTTATGAAAAGAATAGACTGTAGAAGATGTTTTTATTTTAGTGTAACTTGGCAACCAAAACATCCATACGCTTGTAAAGCTTATGGTTTTAAGGGTCCTAATATGCCATCAGTTACTGTAAAAAGAAGTAGCGGAATGGATTGTAAAATGTTCACACCAAAAGTTTAAGTCGTCTTTAGTATAATTCATTCAATTTAAACATCACAAAGGAGAAACATATGGAGATGGTTCAACAAATATTACCATTTGTATTTTTAATAGCGATAATGTACTTTATTATCATTCGTCCACAACAACAAGAGGCTAAAAAGCATAAACAGATGCTTTCAGAGCTTAAAAAAGGTGACAAA
>JAYEGD010000047.1:0-2631 GCA_034658915.1 Campylobacterota bacterium
TTAAAAGATTCATCTTCTGCGTTGAACTTCACTTAACGATGCTAGCATCGCCAAGCAAAGTTCGCCTTGAATCTAAACCTTTTAAATGTTGTTGAATATGTCATCTATTATGGTCAGGCACTTACATAAAAGCACAAAAAAAGCCTTTTAATTCTCGAAAATATAAGTTTTCATAAATTCAGAGGGTTAAAAATCAATTTCACCTATTTTAGGAAGTAAAATATCTTTTATTTCATTGTATGTTTTAATAAACGCACTGTACTCTTTTTTGTCTGGGTCTTCAAAGCTTACATGTAGTACTTGTACAGCTTTTGGAAAAACTGGGCAACTCTCTTTTGCGTTGTCACATACTGTTACTACTAAGTCATACTCATTATCAATTAAAGTATCTAATGTTTTTGAGTGGTAGCTACTTTTCCAAATTCCATTCTCTTCTAAAACTTTTTTTGCATTTGGGTTTACTTTTCCACTAGCTTTTACACCTGAACTCTCAGCTGTAAATCCATCTAAAAATGCGTTAATTTGAGCCTCTGCAATAATGCTTCGACAACTATTTCCTGTACATAAAACTAAAACTTTTTTTTCCATCTCTATCTCCTATTTATTTATTGATGTTACGCACTAAAACGAACACGTCCGCTTTAGTGGCAGGGACAGATGTCCCTACAACCCCCTAAAGCTACGAAAACAATGTTTTCGAGAGATAATATGCTCTTTTATACGCTTTTTATGAAAAATGCGTAACATCAATTATTTAATGCACTAAAGCTTTAAAAAACATCTTTTTTGAGAAAGCGTAAAATTTTTTCTTCTAAACTAATGTTAATAAAACTAATAACAAAATTGGCGGTGTAACTAACAATCCAAATTTGCTATATTGCCAAAAACCTATTTTAACACCTTTTTGTGACAATACATGTAACCATAAAAGTGTAGCTAATGAGCCAAAAGGTGTCATTTTTGGTCCTAAGTTACACCCAATGATGTTTGCATAAATCAGTGCCTCATTTCCTACATCTTTAAGCGCTATATCCATTATCATAATTGTTGGCATATTGTTCATAATTGCACTTAAAATTGCAGATATAAAACCAGTAGAAACAACTGCAATCAGATCACCTTGCGAACTTAAATTTTGTAAAACTGTAGCTAAATAGTCTGTTAAACCTGCATTTTTTAAACCATACACAACAATGTAAAGTCCTATGCTAAACCAAACCACTTGCCATGGCGCACCTTTTATTATCACGGAAGCATCTACATTTTTTGTAACTGTTGCAATTGCTAAAAAGAGTAGTCCACCACCTAGTGCAAAGAGGCTAATTGGTAGGTCATAGTAATCACCTACAAAGTATCCAGCTAATAAAACTGCTAAAAACAGCCAACTAAAATTAAATAGCATTTTACTCTTTAAAACTTCATTCTCATTATGTAGCAGTGAAACATCTACATGTAATGGAATATCTTTTCTCAAAAATAACCATAAAACGGTTATTGATACAACCACGCTTACCAAAAATGGAAGAGCCATATTAATCATATACTCCACAAAACCTATATGAAAATAGTTTGCAGTTACAATGTTTGTCAAATTTGAAAAAACAAAAGGTAAAGATGCACTATCGCTAATAAACCCTCCTGCTAATAAAAATGCTAAAATTGTCTTTGCATCTAATTTCAAAATTTTCATTTTTGCTAGTAGAATTGGTGTTAAAATAAGAGCTGCACCATCATTTGCAAACAATGCAGATACAAAACTACCAAGAAGAAGTGCATAAACAAACATTAAATGCCCATTTCCTCTACTCAATTTTGCCATCTTAATTGCACACCACTCAAAAAAGCCTATCTCATCTAAAACCATTGACAAAATAATGATTCCAATAAACGCTAACGTAGCATCCCACACAATAGATGTTACAATAAGCACATCACCAAAACTAACCACTCCAAAAATAAGAGCTACAACAGCACCAACTATTGCTGTAGTACCTATTTGTAGATCTCGTGGTTGCCAAATAACAAAAATTAGTGTTACTAAAAAAATTAGACTAGCTGTTATCATCTGTTTTACACCCCTTATTTAGTGTTGGAATATTTAGTTCCAAATAACCTATCTCTTTTAAAATAGCTTGTCTAAAGCTATCTAACGGTTTTCTTACACTGTAGTATGCCCACCTACCTCGCCGCTCTACTTTTAAAAACCCTGCATCTTTTAAAATTTTAAGATGTCTAGAGATTCGAGATTGGATCATATTAAAAGAGTTCTCAATGTCACAAACGCACACTTCATCGTTTTCATCAATGAACCTTAAAATTTGAACTCTTGTCTCATCATTTACAGCACTAACGCTTTTTAAAAATATATCCATACTTCTAAACTCCTTTAAAAACTGATGTTACGCACTAAAACGCCCCCGTCCGTTTTAGTGGCAGGGACACAAGTGTCCCTACAACCCCCTAAAGCTACGAAAAGCTATGTTTTCGAGAATTATAAATTTTTTTATAAAAAGTGCTTAACATCAGTTAAAACATGAAACTATATCATAATAATATTTATATATCAATACATCTTGATATATTATTGTAATCAATTTGTAATATTTTTTTTGTATTATGGTCAGTCACTTA
>JAYEGD010000047.1:2731-4843 GCA_034658915.1 Campylobacterota bacterium
TATAAAAAGTGCTTAACATCAGTTAAAACATGAAACTATATCATAATAATATTTATATATCAATACATCTTGATATATTATTGTAATCAATTTGTAATATTTTTTTTGTATTATGGTCAGTCACTTAGAAAGAGATAGAAATAACAAGGTATGTATATGGAAAAATTGCAAACAGCTCAAAATTATATAGATGAGACACCTATTTGGAGTGATGGGACGATTGCACCTAAAGTTCCAATGACAAAAATGCAGTGGAAAATTTGGTTCTTAGCTACTGCTGGTAAGTTTTTTGAGGGTATGGTTGTATTTATGACTGGTATTGCTATGCCACTTATATCGCTTCAATACAGCACTACATCATTTGAAAATGGTATTTTAGGTGCTTCTAGTTTAGCTGGAATCCTAGTAGGAGCAACTGCTTTAGGCGGACTTGCAGATAGATATGGTAGAAAAAAGATGTTTATTGCCGAGATGGTTATTTTTGTAATATGTATTATTGCTTTAACATTTTCGTTTAACTTTTGGTTGGTTGTAATAGCACTTTTTGGAGCAGGAATTGCTCTTGGGTGTGATTATCCAACTGCGCATCTTATGATTTCAGAATCTATTCCTAGTAGAAACAGAGGAAAATTGGTTTTAGGTGCATTTGCATTTCAAGCTGTTGGAGCAATTTTTGGTACTGGTATTGGCTATTTAGTTCTATATTATGAGCCAAATATTGATGCATGGAGAGATATGTATGCAGTAATAATTATTCCTGCAATTTTAGTAATTATTGCAAGGCTATCTGTAACTGAAAGTCCTCATTGGCTAGTTGCATCGCAGAGATATATTGAAGCAGAAAAAGAACTCAGTGTTTTACTTAAAAGAGTTCCAATGTACCCTAAAGTCATTAATTTACGTAAAAAAGATAAATCACACACTCAAAAAGAGGTAAAAGGTACATATAAGGATCTATTTACAAAACATAGAAAAGCAACAATTTTTGCTTCAGTTCCTTGGTTCATTCAAGACTTAGCAACTTATGGAATTGGAATTTTTACACCTTTAATATTAACAGCTACTATAGGTGCTAAAATATCAGTTCAAACAGCTACAGACGTTATTCACAATGATTTATTAGCAGCTAAAAGCACAGCATTTATTGAAATATTCTTTCTTGTAGGTATCATTTTTGCAATCTTTTTGTCGGATAAACTAGGTCGTGTTAAATTGCAAATTCTTGGCTTTATTGGTTGTGCTATTGGTTTGGTAATAGCTACAATTGGAAACATGTTAGATCAAAATATTACTCTTATATTTATAGGTTTTATACTGTTTCAATTTATGACAAACTTGGGTCCAAATTCACAAACTTATCTTATTGCAGGAGAGGTTTTTCCAACAAAAGTGAGAGGAATAGGTGCTGGTACAGCCGCTTCTATAGCAAAAATAGGAGCAGTTATAGCAGTTGTACTGTTTCCAGTTTTAATGAATACAATAGGCACAAATGCACTACTTTTTATTTTAGCAGGAACATCAATTCTTGGTGCTTGGATTACTCATAAATATAAAATTGAAACAGCTGGAAAAAATCTTGAGAATATTGGTTTAGATTAGATTGCAGATGTTTATCGTTCCACCTCAGAAGAGGTGGAACGAGCGAAATTTAAAAGTTAAGTGGACTTCACTTAACTTTTGATATAATATTGTAATAAAATAAATGATAATGGAATTTATTATGCAAACTTTATCAATTCAAGTTCAAGATGACTATATTCAAAACTTTATGAGTTACGTTAATGAACACAATGTGGATATCAATGTGTTAAAAGATAAAAATCTAGATATAGACCCTTACTTTTATGAAAGAAAAAAGAAATTACATCAAATTAGAAATGATGTACACAATGGAAAAATGAGACTTCTCACTCAAGAAGAATCAGATAATGAAATTGAATTGTTTTTTAAAGAACTAGAAAACAATTAATGAAAATAATAAGAACTGAAGAATATCAAAAAGAACTACTAGAAATTTTAAAACATATTGCCAAAGACAAAATAACTGCAAGTAAAAAATTCACACAAGACTTAAATATACAAATTAATAAAATCCCAAACTTTCCATATAAA
>JAYEGD010000048.1:0-4833 GCA_034658915.1 Campylobacterota bacterium
ATTAGACTCTCTTGAAAATGGTCATATGATAATTGACACAAATTTTATCATTACCTATTGGAACAGATGGCTTAGCATTAACACACAAATAAACAAAGAAGATGCTATTGGAAAGAGCTTAAAAGAGCTCTATCCTGAGCTTAACTATAGTGTTTTATTGCGTAAAATCAAGACCGCGCTTCAACTAGGGACACCATCTTTTTATGATGCAAATAGTAGTACTAAATTTATCCCTATCAACAGAAACAAAGTCACAACAAGCTCATTAAAACTTATGCAACAACAAGTCACAATAACACCTTACATTGTTGAACAAAGTAGAGTTATGATCTCTATTTATGATATTAGTGAACTCTATGAGACAAAACTATCTTTACAAAAAGAGGTAGAGTCTGTAAAACATTTAAATAGAGTGTTAGAGTTTGACCAAGATGTAATAGATAAAAATATTATGATAATGAAAAGTTCTCCTAGTGGCATAATTACAAGTGTAAGCAGTAGATTTTGCCAATTTTTTGAGTATGAAAAAGAGTTTTTAATTGGTAAAAAAGCATCTATTTTAAAAAGTGGGAAAATACCAGAATCTATATACAAAGGTATGTGGAGTAAATTAAATAATAAACATATATGGGCAGGTGAGATAGAAAATAGAGATGCAAATGGTCAAGATAAGTGGGTTCAATCAAGAATTACACCTATTTTAGGTGACAATGGAGACATAATAGAGTTCAATGCTGTCTATCAAGACATAACAAATGAAAAACTTCTGCAACAACTCTACATTACAGACCCATTAACAAAACTCTATAATCGTGCATATTTTGATGGTTTAATGAGTGACATTTCAAAGCATCAAAGAAAAGCAGATACTGACTTTATTTTAGCAATTACAGATATTGATCATTTTAAATCCATTAACGATAACTACGGACATCAAGTAGGCGATGAAGTTCTAAAAAAGAGTGCTCAAATTATGAAAAATTCACTAAGAATAAAAGATGTAGTAGCAAGATGGGGTGGTGAAGAGTTTGTAATTATGTTAAATAGAGCAACAATTGAAGAAGCTACAAACATAATAGAGAAATTAAGAGTAAAGATTGAGCAGACAACTATTCAAGACAGTATTAAGATAACTTGCTCTTTTGGATTAACAAAATATATTTTAGGTGAAGATACACACAACACATTCAAAAGAGTAGATGATGCACTCTATGAGGCTAAAAATAGTGGAAGAAACAGAAGTGTTATAAAGTAATGATGAAAATAGTAAATCCAAAATTTATAATAACCAATGAAGAGATTCTAGAAAATTGTGCAGTTGTTTTTAATGAGAAAATAGTAGAAATAGGTAAATTTGATGAGTTGGTTAAAAAGTATGATAAGCTAGAAATTGTTGAAACTCCTACAAACTCTCTTTTGATGGCAGGAGTTGTAAATGCACATGTTCATTTAGAGTTTAGCGCAAACAAAGATAGCTTAAAGTACGGCTCATTTATGCCATGGCTCAATAGTGTTATTGGTTCTCGCGAAGAGCTTATTAATGATTGTGGCTCTACATGTATAAGTGATGCTATAAAGAAGATGCTTGAGAGTGGAACTACTGCATTTGGTGCTATTAGCTCTTATGGAATGGATTTGCAAGAAGCAAGCAAAGCGAAGCAAAAAGTTGTTTTTTTTAATGAGGTTATTGGCTCACAAGCTGTTATGGCTGACGCTCTTTATGGAGATTTTTTAGCTAGACTTGACGCTTCTAAAAGTGTGAAACGTGATGGGTTCTACCCCGCAATTGCAATTCATTCACCATACTCAGTTCATCCAATACTTGTAAAAAAAGCTCTACATGTAGCAAAAGATGAGAAGTTAAAAGTGAGTTCACACTTCTTAGAGAGCAGCGCTGAGAGAGAGTGGCTAGATGAGAGCAAAGGAGAGTTCAAAGAGTTCTTTGCAAACTTTTTGAAACAAGATAGAGCAGTAGCAACGCCCATGGAGTTTTTAAAACAGTTTGAGGGTTTACATGTACTCTTTACCCACGCAACAAAAGCAAATGATGAAGAGTTGGATTTTATTGCCTCTAACAACCACTACATTACTCACTGCCCAATATCGAATAGACTTCTTGGAAATGGCGCACTTGACATTACAAAACTGAAAGAGAAAAGCGTTACATGTAATATTGCAACAGATGGACTTAGCTCTAACTACTCTCTAAACCTATTTGAAGAGATGAGAGCAGCACTCTTTATGCACCACTCAAACGATTTACAAGAGTTAGCTCACAATTTAATTCGTGCAGCAACTATTAACCCAGCAAATGCATTAGGACTCAATTGTGGAGACATTGCACCATCACTAGATGCAGATATGCTACTTTTAGAAGTAGATAAAAATACGACAAAAGAGTCTTTAGAGCTTTTTATAATAATGCATGACAACCTAATTAGAAAAATATTTATTAACGGAGAAGATGTAAAATGATTGAGTTTTTTAAAAAACTATTTCTACCTATTACTGCACCTATAACTTTTATTCAAAATAACTTTAAAACTTTTGTTTTTTTAGCAATTGTAGCTCTAATTGTAAGCTCTAGTGATGAGACAAACATGACTCCTCATAACTTACAAAAAATATCTTTAGTTGGTCCAATTTTTGATGCAACTAAAATAGTAGAAGAGATAGACGAAGCAGCAAAAGATCTACATGTAAAGGGTATTTTACTTAGTGTTAATTCACCAGGTGGAGCAGTCTCGCCATCTATTGAGATTGCAGAGGCAATTAGACGTGCAAATGAGAAGAAGCCTGTTGTAGTCTATGCAGCTGGAACACTTGCTAGTGGTAGCTACTACGCCTCTATTTATGCAACTCAAATTGTTGCAAATCCCGGAAGTATGGTTGGTAGCATTGGTGTAATTATGCAAGGTGCTGATGTGGAGGAGTTAATGCATAAAGTTGGTGTCTCATCTCAAGTTGTAACTGCTGGAAAATACAAACAAGTAGGAACAATTGAGCGAAAATGGAGAGATTATGAGGTAGCAGAGTTAAACAAAGTTATTGATGGAACTTACAAAATGTTTGTAGCTGATGTTGCAAATGCCAGAGGATTGGACATAAACAGTTCAGACACCTTTGCAAATGCACATATTTTTACAGCTCATCAAGCAAAAGAGGTAGGTTTAGTAGATGATTTGGGTGTGGAGTTTGATGCTAAAACTACACTTGTTAAACTTAGTGGTGTTAGTGAGCCAACGTGGAATAAAGAGGACAAATTTGATAAAATTTTGAAGAATTTAGGAGCAAGCGGTTCAGCTATGTTGCACACATATTTTCCAACTTTAACACTTAAATAGATGAAAAAACAGTGCATATTTTTACTTCTACTTCTATCTAGTGAAGCTTTTGCTTCACTAGATATTATCAACTTCTTAGACCCAACCAAAAACGAAGAGACAAACAATACAATTCAGACAAATAAAGTAGAGTTTTACACAAAAAAGATGGACTATTTAGAAGATATACAGCCTATTTTTGACTCAAGATGTGTGGTTTGCCACTCTTGTTATAACTCTCCATGTCAGTTAAAACTTAGCTCTTATGAGGGTGTTACTAGAGGAGCCACTAAAGAGCTTGTCTATGATGGAACAAGACTAAAAGCTCAAAAACCAACAAGACTTTTTATTGATGCAAACTCTACTTCACAGTGGAGAAAAAAGAGTTTTTTCAGTGTACTTGAGAACAAAAAAGCTCAACAAAACAGCTCTATTTTAATGCAACTTCTAACACTTAAAAATAGTAATCCACTAATTGAGGGCGAATACAATAGTGACACAGACTTAAGTTGTCCAAATAACTCAATAGATATGTTTAAATACACAACACTAAACTCCCACAAAGGAATGCCTTTTGGTCTTCCTGCCATCAGTGAAGATGAGTACAATAAGTTAGCTTCATGGGTGTATCAAGGTCAAAGTGGATACACACAAGTACAAACTGAAAAAATAAAAAATATCTCTAAAGAGGTTAAAAAAGAGTTAAGAGCATTTGAGCAATTTTTAAACAAAGATGATGCAAAGCATCAAATGAGCGCAAGATATATCTACGAGCATCTCTTTTTAGCTCATATTAGCTTTGAGAGTTCGCCAGATGAGTTTTATGAGTTGGTGCGCTCATACACACCATCGCCTAAGCCCATAGATATTGTAGATACGGTATTGCCATACCAGATTAAAAACAGTAAAAAATTCTACTATAGATTTCGCAAAATTCACTCTACAATCGTCTATAAAACACATATTGTTTTTAATATGTCAATGAAAAAACTACAAAGATTAAACTCCTTGTTTATTGAGCCAAAATGGAATGAAGAGCCACACTTAATGCCATACACAAAAGATATGAACCCTTTTGTGATATATGCACAAATTCCTGCAACTAGCAGGTATCAATTTTTACTAGATAATGCGGAGTACATTACTAGAACTTTTATTCGTGGACCTGTATGTAAAGGTCAAATTGCACTCAATGTAATACATGATCACTTTTGGGTTATGTTTATTGATCCAAAACATGATTTAACTATTACTAAAAAAGGTTTTTTAGAGTCTCAATTTAAAAATCTTACAACACCAATTGTACTTGGAAACGATGCACCTATTTTAGACTCTTTTACTAACAGATATATAGATTCATCTAACATCTATTTTGACAATAAAGTTGAGCTGTACAAAAACTACTCTTCTGATGGTATAGGAGTTGAGAATATATGGAGAGGTTACAAAGGTAGTGATGCACCTGTTTTAACAATTCATAGACACTTTGATAGTGCTAGTATCATCAAAG
>JAYEGD010000049.1:0-4831 GCA_034658915.1 Campylobacterota bacterium
TCATCATAAGATTTTCTTAGAGCAATGTACTCATTTTCAACCTCATAAGTTCTATCTATTAGAGCTTTTAGCTCATCTGCACTTATTTCACTCATTTTAAATGCAGTAAAATTTTGTACAGCTCAAACGCATCTTTAGAACCAGCTAGTTCACGACAAGAGTGCATAGCGTATGTAGGAAGCCCAATGTCTAGCGTGTTAATTCCCAATTTTGTAGCACTAATTGGTCCAATTGTAGAGCCACAACCCATGTCACTTCTAGTTACAAACTGCTGAACTTTAAGATTCAACTCATATGCACATTTAATAAACTCTGCACTACTTTTAGGAGATGTTGCATAACGCTGATTTGAGTTTGTCTTAATTACAACTCCACCATTAATATGAGGTGCATGATTGGCGTCATGTTTAGCCGAGAAGTTTGGATGAATAGCGTGTGCATTGTCACAAGAGATTAGAAGTGATTCTCTAAGCATTGCATATATGTTCTCTTTGAAAACTCTATTTAAACTATGCTCTAAAAATGTACCAGCCGCACCACTTACGCTAGAGCTTCCAACCTCTTCATGGTCATTGCAAACAATCATTACATTTTTATTGCTACTTATGAGTGTTTGAACTGCAACATAACAGCTAAGTAAATTATCTAGCCTCGCACTAGAGATAAACTCATTTTTAACTCCAACTAAAGAGGCTTTTTGAGTCTCATAAAAACTCAACTCATGCGTTAAAAGTTTTTTCATTTTAAGCTCTTCACTATTTAACTCTTTTGCAATAAACTTACTAAAATTGAACTTTTTATCAGTAGAGATAATTGGTACAATATCTGTTTGTGCATTGATGCTTTTGTTGCTATTTGCCTCTTTGTCCAGATGAATTGCAAGTGATGGAATTGAAGCTATTGCTTTACATGTATTAATAATTGCATACTCTATCTCATCATCTTCATTTAAAAAAGAGACCTCCCCTGCTAGTGCTAAGTCCCTATCAAACCATGTTGAAAAAAGTACTCCACCATAAGGCTCAACTGCTAACTGAACGCAACCATCTTTTTTAATTACAGGATTTGGCTTTACCTTTAGAGTTGGCGAGTCTGTATGAGCACCCAAAAGTAAGTAATCAACACCCTTGTTATAATTAAATGCAATTATTGAACTATTACTTCTAGTAATAAAATATTTTTTACCATAAGTTAACTTCCACTCTTCGCTCTCACAAAGCTCTATAAATTCAGCATCAAGCAACATTGTTTTCATACTCTCAACTGCATGAAAAGGTGTTACAGAGCTATTTAAAAACTCTAAAAGCTCTTTATTAAAACTCTTTTGTTTCACTAAATAGCCCCTAACTGTTTCATAAGCTCATCAGGACGGTTTGCAATATTAAGAGCATCATTTCTGCTAATTTGCTTAGTTTGAACAAATTTAACTAGCTCTTGAGTCTGCGTTGACATACCAGTTTGCTGTTGATTTAACTGCATTTGAGAATACATCTGATGTACTTTGTCTTCACGAATTAAGTTAGAAATTGCAGGATTTGTAATTAAAATCTCTTGAGCCGCAACACGACCTTTAGGAATACGAGGAACAAGCATTTGAGAAATTACTGCAACTAATGAAGTAGAGAGTTGCGCTCTAATTTGAGGCTGTTCATCTCCACCAAAAACATCAATAATACGGTTAATTGTTTGTGGCGCTGAGTTTGTATGAAGTGTTCCAAAGACTAAATGCCCAGTCTCTGCTGCAGTTAGTGCCGCGCCAATTGTCTCAGCGTCACGCATCTCCCCAATTAAAATAATGTCAGGGTCTTCACGCATCGCATACTTAATTGCATCAGCAAAAGAGTTAGTGTCAGTTCCTACATTTCTTTGAGAAAATAGACACTTTTTATTTTTATGTACAAACTCAACAGGATCTTCAATAGTAATAACATGTTTTTGCTCATACATATTAATCTCATTAAGCATTGCTGCTAGTGTGGTTGACTTACCACTACCTGTTGGTCCTGTAACTAAAATAAGACCTTTTTCACGTTTGATAATCTCTTTAAAAATAGGTTTTGCTTTTAAATCATCAAGACTTAAAACATCTAGTGGAATAATACGAAATGCACAAGCCACATCTCCCATAGCACGGTAGTAGTTGGCACGAAAACGACCAATATCTGGTAGCTCAATTGCAAAGTCAATCTCTAACTCATCTTCAAACTTTTTCTTCTGCTTTTCACTCATTAAAGAGTAAGCAGCCTCTTGAATAGTCTCACCATCCAAATCAGCTAAATCTAGCTGAACTAGTGAGCCATCCATTCTAATTTGTGGAGCACTATTACTAACAAGATGCAAATCCGATGCACCATTAGCAACAACAGTTTTTAACAATTTTCTAATATCTAACTTATCCATAACATTAACCTTTTATAAAAATATGTTTTTGTAACTTTCTTCATCAAAACCGACAATAACTTTTCCATCAAACTCAATTACAGGACGTTTAATTAAGATGTTCTCTTTCTCAAGCCACTCTAGTTTACCATCATCATCTAAATTCAGCTCTTTTAAGTTGTGTTTTTTGTAAGTAGATGAGCGTGAATTAAATAGTGTTTTCATATCGCTTTGAGCTAACCATTGCAAAATTTTCTCACGATTAACAGTAGTTTTTTTGAAATCAACAAACTCATACTCAATGCTATTTTCATCAAAAAATTTAAAGGCTTTTTTTACACTTCCACAACTTTTTATTCCATAAATAGTCATAATCTACTCAATTATCTTAGGAACAATAAAAAAGTGTTCATCACTTCTAGGAGAGTGTTTCATAATCTCATCACCAATTTCACTACTGCACAATGGCTTATCTTCTCTAAGCTGTGTTCCATCTGTAGTCATAGCAAAAGTTTCATCTACACCAGAAGTGTCAAGAGAGCTTAAATTGTCTGCAAACTCCAAAAATTCTGCTAATTGTCCTATTACCTCTTCTCTTTTATCATCACTAATTTTAATATATGACAATTTTTCTAATCTACTTAAAAGTGCTTCATCTACTTGCATAATATACCTCTAAAATATAATTTTCAAGATTATAACAAAAATATTTGTCAATTAAGATATAATCTCATTCATGAATGAAGATAATTTTACAATAGACATTGACCCCACTCCAACTTTAAAAAGTACTACATGTAAAGTGTTGATGTACGCACTTATGGCATCATTTAAATTGGTTGCACTTATTATTGCGCTAATAACTTGGTACTATTTGGACGCTTTTTTTGCAATATCTGCTTTTTTAATATCTTTTTTAATTGTTGGAATTTTAAGATCATACATGAGAAATAGCTCTATACCAAAAAAACAGCAAGAGTATCAATACAACGATAAGGCTATTGCTACTTGGTATCTTTATAAAAATTACTGTTTTTAAGGTTACATACTACCATGGCACTTATCGATTTACTAAATATTCACAAGCATTACGAAGCACAACAAATTTTAAACGATGTAAACTTTCATGTTGATGAGGGTGAGAGAATTGTTATTGTTGGAAAAAATGGTAGTGGCAAATCTACTTTAATGAAAATAGTTCATGGTACTCTTGAATTTGATGATGGTGAGAGAATTACACGAAATAACATTGAAGTTAAGATGTTAGCTCAAGTTCCTAAATTCAATGAAAATCATAGTGTAAAAGAGGCTATAGAGTTTGGTTTAGTAGAGCTAAAAGAGGCAAAACTTCGCTACGATGAACTCTCAATAGAGTTAGCAGACGACTTTGAAAACCAACAACTAATAAATGAACACTCAAATTTAAGTGCTTTTTTAGACCACCATAACGCTTGGAGTTTAGAGGACAAAGTTGAGCGTGTAATCCACCATTTTCAACTAAAAAATTATGAAGACAAAAACATAATGATGTTAAGTGGAGGAGAGCAGCGTCGCGTTGCCCTAGCCTCACTACTGCTGCAAAAACCAGATATTTTACTACTTGATGAACCGACCAATCATCTTGATGTATATATGGTAGAGTTTTTAGAAGAGCTACTTTTAAAAGAGAAATACACAGTTATTTTCATCTCACACGATAGATACTTTATAGACAAAATTGCAACAAGAACAGTAGAGGTAGATAGAGGTGAAATTAAAGAGTTTAGTGGTGGGTACTCAGACTATTTAACACAAAAAGCTAAAACTTTGGAAGTTATGCAAAAGCACCATGACAACCTACTAAGACATCTTAGAAGTGAAAATGAGTGGTATGCACGTGGAGTTAGAGCAAGGCTAAAGAGAAATGAGGGTAGAAAAGCTAGGCTTATGGAGATTAGAGAAAAAGCCAAAACAAACCCAGCTCAAATTAGAGAGATAAAGACACAGCTCCAAAGAGAAGCAAAAAACTTCAATGGTGGTAAAACAATAAACAGACAAAAAATGCTCTTTGAAGTAAACAATTTACACCTAATGGCTGGAACAAAAAACCTAATAACTAACTTTACAACAAGAATTTTACAACGTGATGTAATTGCAATTGTAGGACCAAATGGAAGTGGTAAATCGACTCTTTTAAAAGCACTTCTAGGAAGAATTAAGCCAACAAGTGGAGAGATAAAGCAAGGTGAGTTTAAAATAGGCTACTTTGACCAACACAGAGAGATGCTAAATGACAACTTAAATTTAATAGAGACTTTTTGCCCAAATGGTGGAGATAGAATAGATGTTCAAGGCTCAAACATGCATGTCTATGGCTATTTGAAAAACTTTCTGTTTCCACGAGAGTTTTTAGACAAAAAAGTAGGAATTTTAAGTGGTGGTGAAAAAAACCGTGTTGCACTAGCACTACTTT
>JAYEGD010000050.1:0-4809 GCA_034658915.1 Campylobacterota bacterium
CAACTTCTGCCACATTCGTGTCAGCACCGACACTCACTCAAAGTATCACAGCAATTTAAATCACCTCAAGGTGCAAAAGATTATGCAACACTGAGATCTATAATTGATACTGCTAGAAAGCGAGACATGAATGAGTTTGAAACCATTAGAGATATTTTTGGTGGTGAGTCTGTTTTCTAGGATGCTTTAGAGTGGGTTTTTGTTGAAAATATGGGGTGAGTTGTTACATGTAGTTCTCGTATGCATTCCACATCAGGAGAGGTGGAACGAGGAGATAAAATAGTGTTAAAAAGATATTCTATAACTGTTCCTTATTTTTGTAATGTTTTCATCTTTTAGTATTATTCTGTCAAACTCTACAAAGTCATCATATTTAACTCCATTTTTTGCATGAAATGCAGAACCATTAAAAACTCCAGAGCAGTTGTACATGTAGAAGTTAGAACTGTACTTATAGGCTTTTTTAAACTTCACTTTTAACTTTTTAGAGACAAACTCCCCATCTTCATAGTAGTTGTTTTTTTCAGCCATATTGCGTAAGTTTAGTGATAATTTGATTTTTTTATTTATAACGTGTTTTTTTGCATAGATGATGTAGTTGTTTTTCTTACATGTAGAGCTACAATATGTTCTCTCTTTAACACCAATGAACGCTATGGAGTCTAATGGATTACATGTAGCGTTTTTATTGAAAAATAGAAGTAAAAAAGTAAAAATTAGTTTCATTATTTTGTACTCATTCCAGCTCAGGAGGGGTAGAGCTAGTTAACAAGTTCAATATCTTTTAATGAATTTTTGTTTTTGGACGAGTTATAATATAGTTAATAACTAATGCCACTGTACCCATTACTGCTAGTGCTATTGCTAATTCCATCTTAAACATCCTCAACTGAATATTTTATAAGATTAAAACCTAAATAATATAGATTTAATACGCCATAAATAGATAAGATTACAACCCATATATCATAAGTTTCTTGTTACATATATGTGTTAAACAAGAATAAAACTAAAAGTAAATTAGAAAGAGTCATCAAGTTTTCACCTAATTTCTCCTTTGCTTTTAAAGAACCTTTAATTTTAGAATCTATCAATTATTCTACCTTTTATTTTTTGAGAGTATAACATAACATATTAAATATCACGTCTATTTTTGATTTTGTTACTACGATTTTCGCGGTAATGCATACTGTAGTTTATGTAGTTATCGTATGCATTCCACCTCAGGAGAGGTGGAACGAATTAATAACCTATAACATCTGGTCTGAAGTCTAGAACTTTATTAAGTAGCTCTTGTCCCTCATAGACTGTAGTGTCTGTACTGTTTGTTTCAGTAATTTTAACTATGATATTGTCTATGTTAGTTTGAGTTGTTGTTGGTATGGTAGATAGCACTGGTGTTGCTTCTTTAAATCCCATTCCACACCATAACTTATTCATTTCTAATGAAGTTTGTTTATCCATTAACATTACAGTTCCTTGAACAGGTGAAGATGAACTAAAATTAGAGATAAAAGTGATATTGTCACTATTATCTGCAAAACATACAGCTTTATTATTTATTTTAGATAAGTTAGCCTCATAGCTACTTGTTACTGTAGTGGTGTTCACCTCAAAATAGTTACTATAAGCTATCTTAACCTCATCTGCACAAGCATACTCCCAATTTTGTGAAAACTCATTTCCTGTAACTGGAGAGGTAAAAAGTGCATTTACATTAAACTCTACTTGCATTGTGATATCATTTCTATCTATATAGTTAGCACCACCATTAAGTGAAGTTAAAATCATAGCTGACTGAACTACTGTATTGTTTACATCTCCTCTTTGTCTTGCATCTGCAATTTTTGTTACATCAACACTGCTCATTACTTTTAATGCCTCAGATAATAAACTTTTAGAGTTGCCTATTTTAGTGGCACTATCGCTATTTAGTGTTAAAGAGTTTGTAGAGTTTAAAACTGCAATTGGATTTGCTTTTGCTTCGTTGTAATCTACATTAAATGTTGATGAGTTAGAGTCTGAGTAGTTTGAAACTACTACATCTTCATTCTTATCTACAATAAACTCATCGCTAGCTAAATTATATGCGCTAACATATTTCATACTACTAGATGCTGCTAAAATATAGCTTCTAATAAGTTGTGCTTTTGTTGCATCTATTCTCTCGCCATTATGTTCAAAAACGTATGAATCATCGCTAAAAGATGCTCCTAAAGAGTCACTAATAGCTTTTAGTCTATCTGCAGTGTCTGATAGCACTTTTGTAAAGTTAGTGGAGTATGCACTGCTCTCTTTCAAAGCCACAAACTCATCACTCTCAAAAGTTGTAATTTTTAGTAAGTTAGGAAGTGTTGCACTGTATGTGTCTAACTTAACATCTATTAAGTTTCCAACCTCACTACTGTTTGCAATTTCTGTTAATTCAATTAGTGCATTTGCAACATCTACATCTTTAGAGTGTCTTGGGTCAGTTTCAGAGAGATTAAGAGTCTCTTTAATGTCACTAATTTTACTCTCAATGTCATCATTTTCCAAGTCAATGTTATGGAGTTTTGAAAGTGCAATTTGTACAACGTCTTTGTTTGTTGTGCTAACACTTAAACCATTAGAGCTACTTACCCAAAACCCCTCATCACTTTTTATGAAATTAAAGCTTTTTAGTCCTGCGTTTGTTATTAACTGAGCAACATCTGCTTTGTTTGAGTAGGCTTGCCACTCATCATTTACATATTTCCACATAATTTTAATATCTGTGTGTGAAAAATTCTCCATACTATATAGATCAATATCTGTTTTCAATGAGACTAAGTTCCAACCACTTTGTATGCTTAAGTTTGTATCAACTGGCTTAGTTCCACTTAGTGTTACATTTGACTCGCTTGGCATATTAACCCAAAAACCATCACCAGACTCAACAGTTGTAAAAGTGCTTAAGTTTAAATCGCCTAATGCTGGTGCAAATTTTCCATTTGGAGCAATAGCACTCCATGAAGAGCCATCATGTTTCCAAATAGTGTTTGCATCAGCTATTTGTGTATCTATATTTTCTTGCTTTTCGCTACTTCCTACTAAATTCCATCCACTCTTTAAATTAAGAGTTGTTGCACTTAGAGACCCTGCTACTATTAGCGGTGCTAATATGTAAGATATTTTTGAACTCATTTTTTTCCTTTAACTAAATTTTATGAAAGATGCTTAGCATCAACTGCCTATATTTGGTGGTGCGCTTATTACTATGACTTTACTATCATCTTCTTCGTTTATCTTCTCATTAGTATCAGTGTTAGCATCTTGATTTTGTGTCTCATCTATACTCTCTTGTGTTGGTGGTGCATCCTCGCTTTGTTCACTCTGTTTTGCTATTTCATCATTTATGTCAATATATTGCGTGTTTCCATCTTGGTCTGTAACTGCTGCTACACTTTGAACATTTGGTGCTATGTACTCTCCTGGAATGACGCTTGTTCCTACGCCTTTAATTTCATACACAACAGGTGCTGGTGGTGGAGTTGAAGATGTTACTGGGTCGTATGGCTTTTTGTCACTGTAAATAGTGGCTATTTTTGTGTTGTCTGAAGAGGAGAATGTAAGTGCCATTCCACTACTCGTATAGACAGGCTCTAACGCTCTTGATGTAATTTTCTCTTTTAATATCTTTTGCACTTCTTGAACACTATAGCTACGCTTCTCTTGCTTGAAACCATTAGTCTCAACTTCTGGGTAGGATGAGCTGCTGCTGCTTTCACCTGTTGAGTAGTAGCTATTGTAGTCATTTTTGCCACTGTAGTTTTGTGAATTAGCCTCTTTTTTAGCTGCACTTTTTTCTCTAACAATTTCCACAACCTCTTCAAAGCTTTTTTTAACAGGCTTGACCTCTTGTTCTACTTTTTCAAAAGGTTTGAAATGCTCTACTACCCTTGTCTCTTTTTCTACCTTTTCATCTTCTACATGTAGAGCCTCTTTTTCACTACTACTAAAGACAATAGATGCTACAACAACTAAACCAACAACAGCGCCTGCTCCAATTGCTATGTTTTTATTTAACATCTATTACTTCACCTTTGATGCAACTATTTACATCTTTATTACAATAAAATGTCTCAATGCTCTTGTTGGATTCAACATCAATTTTATAGAGTTGAATGAAACTTTTTGCTATTTGAATATCTTTAATTTTAGATTTTTTATTTTTAATTAACATATTGTTTGCTAACTCATATGATGGCATATTCATACTATTTTTGCACTCATTTAACATATTTTCCATAGGTGGTGGAATAAAGACAACCATAGGAGGTATTAACTCACAACTCTTTGGAACACTACTTCTCTTTTTTTCAGTAGGCTTTTTAGTTTTAACTTCTAAAGTTGGAACCATAGGTGGCATAGGTGGCATCTGTGTTGCTAACAAATATGTTGAAGTCGCGATAATTGTTACTATTTTTTTTAACATTTTTTTCCTTTAATTAATTTAGTGTAATGTGAGCATCATCTTTGGCATATAACCAAAAACCATCCTCTTTATATATTTTTTCTATCTTATCTACATGTAAACTATTTTCAATGTTAGCTTGTAGTCTCCAATTGCCATCATAGTATTGCCATACATGTAGTATGTTTTCACTCTCTAAATCCTCAGCACTCAAACTTTTACTAGAAGAGATGAAGTTCCAACCTTTTTTAATAGCTATTTCATTACTAATATTCTGGCACTCTTTATTTTCTATGACACTGCTACCACTACTTAAAACCCAATACGCTTTAGAACTCTCTACAGTCTCAAAAGTGCTATAGCCTTTTTCTACA
>JAYEGD010000051.1:0-4789 GCA_034658915.1 Campylobacterota bacterium
ACCTAAAATTTGGTATTGAATATACCAAATAACTATTGATGTAATGTAACCGATTAATATTGTCCATGAGTATTTCATATGCGCACCAAATGTGTAAATACCTGGAAGTTTTCCCATAACACCAACGCCTGCAGCTGAACCAAAAGAGATTAAACTACCACCAACACCCGCTGTTAATGTAACCAGCATCCATTGATCAATTCCCATCTCAGGAGATGCTTTAAGTACTGCTGACATTACAGGTACATTATCTACAATAGCAGATAGCAATCCTACTAAAATATTAGATGCAGTTGGTCCTAAAACTGATGGATCATAAACATGAGCAGCAAGTGCTAACCAACCTATGAAATATAGCGCGCCAACTGCTGCTAAAATACCAAAGAAAAATAGAAGTGTATTGTTCTCAATCTTAGACATTGATTCAAATACATCAAATTGGCTATTATGTACTTTTTTCAATCTATATGCATAAAGTTTTAAAAGCGCTAATCCAAACATCATACCCCACATAGCAGGAAGATGTAAAACTTGATGACTCATTACAGCTGAAAAGATTGTAAATACCCCAAGTCCAATAACTACATTTGCACCTTTCATAAGCTCTGGAACTTTCTCTTTTGTAATATCAAAGTCTGGCTTAGTATCTGGTACGAACTTGCTTAAAATAAATGCTGTAACCAAGTATCCACCTATTGATGCTGGAAGTAAAAATAAGAAATCTACAAAACTACCTTTTCCTGAGGTCCATGCCATAAGAGTTGTAATATCTCCAAATGGACTCCAAGCACCACCTGCATTAGCAGCTACAACAACGTTTATTGCAGCTGGCACTAAAAACTCTACCTTTTTACGCTCTATTGTAATTAAAACAGTAGATAAGATAAGTGCAGTAGTTAAGTTATCTGCAATTGGTGAGATGAAAAAAGCTAAAAATCCAGTTACCCAAAATAGCTTTCTATATGTATAGCCTTTTGAAATTAGATTGTACTTTAATTTGTCAAATACACCCATATGAACCATAGATTCAATATACGTCATAGCAACAAATAAGAAGAAGAAAATTTCAGCAATTTCCAAAATTAGATGCTCTGCTTGAATATGGACTAAATCCATATTTAAATCATTTATGCTGTAGTACAGTGCTATAACCATAAAAATTACAGTTCCTGTTAAAAGAGCTGGTTTTGCTTTATCGATATGATACTTCTCTTCCATAGCTACAAAATAGTAACCAATAACAAATATCGCTAATGATAGAAACCCAATCCACGTCATTGTCAAATCTGGTATTGCACCAGCTTCCGTTCCACCACTAGCAAATGCTAAACCATAACTCATCATAATCAGTAAAACCTTAATCATTCTCTTCCTTTATAAAGTGTACTCCGACACTCTCTTTTCGCCCTAAAGCACTCTCAATAACATTAAGCGATGTCAAAAGTCTAAGCTGTAAAAGTCTTCCAATATCAGACTTCAACATCTCCTCAATCTTACTTTTTGCCTCCATTAAACCACTGAGTGTTTTTATAATAGATACATTTTTCCACATTATACGACGTAGTTCATCTTTTTTTGCTTTATCATCATCTTTTTTGAGCACATAATTGTTAAGCTGAAACTTCTTGATACTTTTTTGAGTATCTAAATCTATCTTTTTAGATACTCTTGAAGCAAATACTAGTCCCTCTAATAACGAGTTAGATGCTAACCTATTGGCACCATGAACCCCTGTTGAAGCAACTTCACCAACTGCAAATAGTCCAGCTACATTTGGTACTTCTCCATAAGTGTTTACTTTTATTCCACCAATTGCGTAGTGAAAAGCAGGTGAAATTGGAACTCTTTTTTTAGGAACATCAAAACCAAGGTCTCTTAAATTTAAGCATATATTTGGAAATCGTGTTTTAAAATAATCTACATCAAAATCTCTAAAACTCAAATAGACTTGCGATGATGTCTTCAAAGCATAATCATAAATTGCACGACTTACAATATCGCGAGGAGCCAACTCCTCATCTTCATGGTAATCTTTTAAAAATCTGTACCCATCTTCATCTTCTACTTTTGCACCCTCTCCGCGTAAAGCTTCCGTTAATAGGTACTTCTGAGCTGAGTGATCATCAATATAGACAGTTGGATGAAACTGCATCATCTCCATATTTTCTAGCTCTACACCTTTTTCAACACAAATACCTTGCAGATCTCCACTAATACTATAAGCATTTGTGTGGTAATCGTAAATTCCACCAACACCACCGCTAGCAATTACTGTTTGTTGTGCATATATTTGTTGAAACTCTCCATCACTTTCAACCACTACTCCATAGCATTTTGCATCTTCTATCATCAAATCGATTACCATAGCATTAGAGAGCAGCATATGTGGATTTATATCGAATAAAAATCTGTGAAGGTGCCTACCTGTAACATCACCACCTGCGTGTAAGATTCTACTTCTTGCGTGGGCTGCTTCTTTTGTGTATTGAAGTGTGCCGTCCTCATTTTTATCAAACTCAAAACCCTGCTCTATCAAATCATCAATAACCTCAATTGAGTGCTCAGATAAAATTCTAACAGCCTCTTCATTACAAAGATGAGCTCCAGCAACTATAGTGTCATTAATATGTGACTCAATATCATTTTCATCATAAGCTTTAGCAACTCCACCTTGAGCATAATAGGTATTACACTCCCATGGATTTGTTTTATTTATAATTAAAACTTTTTTATCTTTTGGAATTTGAAGTGCAGCGTATAAACCAGCTATGCCAGCTCCTACTACTATAACATCAACGTGTAGTGATTTTTTCATTTTCTGAACTCTTTGTATCTAAAAATGGTGGTGCTTTGTGACCGCATCCAGCTAAAAACATAGTAATTAATAAAAGTAGTGCAACTCTCTTTTTCAATTTTACTCCTCTATTTAATCTTATCTGTAACAGGACCTTGAACACTTGAAATATGCATCTCAAGAAGCCTATCTAACTGCTCTTCATCTTTTACAAATGTAGCTACTATCTCTATTCCTAATGAGTCTGTAATAACTTGCAGTGCGCTCATTGAATCTTGAGACTGATCTAATAAAAAAGCACAATCTGCCTTTAAAAATCCTGGATTAAGCTCTTTTAAGTAGTTAAAATTACTAGATTCACCCGTAAATGAGTTAATACCAAAACCAAATCCATATTTTGCAAATAGGTTAACAAAACTCTTTACCGCAGCAGTATTGTTAATTGCAAATGTATCAGAAACTTCAAAAGAGAGTTTAAATTTAAGAGTTTTTGCATATTTTTCAAAAAGTGCAGATAGCTCATTAAAAGATTTACTATCTTTAATAAACTCATTTGATAAACGAATTGCACATACACTACCATCAAGCTCTTCATGTCTTTGCGTAATCAGATTTTTAAGAGCAACAATGTACATTTTACTTACAAGTCCTAGACTAATTGCAGGTGCTATAAAATCTCCATAGAAGAATTTTTTATTCTCTCCACCATCAATAGTAAATGTCATAACTTTATGGTTAACAAGTTTTGTTTTAGCATTCATTGTTGGCCAGAATCTCAAGCTAAAGTAATTTTTACTAATTGACTCCTCAATAATCTCACGCCACTGCTCTTTACCCATAGCATTTTCATCATCTTTCTCTTCGTAGAGGTATGTGTTGTCACCATCTATTGCTTTTGCTTGAGTCAATGCACTGTCTGCACGTGTTAATAGGTCGCCTATGCCAGCTGTCGGCTTGTATCTGTAAAGACCTATGTCAATACCCACTTCTTTGGAGTCTAGCTTATTTGCTTTAAGTAACTTATTGAACCTTCTGTTAATTCTTCTTGCAACATCACTACCCTCATCTGCTTCACAATCTGGTAACATAAGTGTAAACTCTGTTCCATTTACACGAGCGATTACTCTATCTTCATACTTTTTACATACATCATTAAAAGCTTGTGCAATTTCTAAGAACATATCATCAGCTTTTCTTCTACCAAGTGCTTGGTTTAGAACTTCAGCACCATGAAGAGCTATAAACATAATAGTTCCACCATCTGTTTTGTTCTCTGCTTTTATTAAGTCTGGAAGTTTTAGCATTAAATAACGACGATTAAAAAGTTTTGTTGTAGGGTCATTGTAAAGAAGCTCTCTATTTCTTTGTGCAGACTCATTACCTTTTTTAAATATATCCTCAACTTTTTTAACCATTGCATTCATACCATGTACAACATCTTTAAACTCTGTTGTGTAAGGTATCTCTTTTTGAATAATAAACTCATTTTTCAAAATAGCCTCTGCTTGATATTGAACTCTATAGAGTGGCTTTAACACAAAGTGAAGCATAATGTTTAAAATAATAAGAGCAACCAAGACAAATATAACAAACAAGTATGATAGTTTAATGAACATTTTATAGAGTGCTTTATAGACTATACCCATATCTCCAGCAACAATAACTTGCCCCATAATATTCCATCCAGCAGATACATCTGCAGATACTGGCTCTAATTTAATGTCGCTAAATTCAATAAACCATAAAGGCACCCCTTTTACTGGATTATTATCAATTTGTTTGTAATCTAATGTTCCATCATTTGACTTAAAGTCTATCATTTTGTAGTAGCCACTATCAAACTCAGAATCAATCGTTGATGATAGCATCGCAGCATCTTCTCCTGCTTCAGAGAGCTTATTGCTCAAACTAGATATGTTGTTTGTTGTAGTCTCATACAAACTCTGTATCATATCTTTTTTAGAAGATTGATAGTTAATTGTCATAACCGCTGCT
>JAYEGD010000052.1:0-4780 GCA_034658915.1 Campylobacterota bacterium
TTTAAATTTATCGATATCTATTATCACTACTGATATGTTATTTATGTATGGATTTCTATTGTCTAGTCTCTCCATTAATGCTCGTCTATTTAACAACTTCGTTAATGGGTCAATCTCAGACCTCTTTTTAAGCCTAATGTTAATAGCTTTTAACTCAATATGCTTCTCTCTTAAAATGTCTAATAAGTAGTTAAAAAACTTTGCTACAAGTCCTACTTCTGTATATCTCTCTTCATAAATTTTCGAGTTAATATTTCCAGTTTTCATAATTTTAATTATGCTCTCTATGGTATCTAACCATGGAAGTTTTGCATTATGTTCACTGACATTTAGACCTAAAACTTCATGTTTTCCAGATACTCTTAAAAGTGAAAATTTATGTAAAGCATAAAATAGAGCTAAACCTAAAGTAAATGCAAAAATAAAAGCAACAACAACTCCTAAAAGTTGCACTAAGATAAACTCAACTCTAGTGCTATCAAGCGGAACTGTAGCAAAAATACCAACTGCTAATGTACCCCATGCACCTACCATACCATGAATACTCACAACACTTAATGGGTCATCAACTCTAAATTTTCTTAGTAAAAGTTGGTCAAAAAAGTGCATAATAAATGCAGAACTTAGCCCTATAAAAGCAGATGTAACTGTATTAAACTGGTCACACCCAGCAGTTACTCCAACAAGCCCTGCAATAATTCCAAATGAGAATACCTCTACACCTACTTTTTGTTTATAAACAAGACTAATAATCCAGCCACCAAAACCACCAAAAGATGCAGCAATAAGCGTATTTAATAAAATAGAAGTAGCAAGAGCATCAAACTTTAACAAACTTCCAGCGTTAAAGCCAAACCATGCAAAAACTAAAATTAGCACCCCAAAAACAATAAAGTTATGATTACTTGGAGCGAAGTATGTAATCTCACCATCTCTAAATTTACCTAGTCTTGGACCTAAAACAATTGCACCTGCAAATCCAACCCAACCACCTATTGAGTGAACAACGCTCGAACCAGCAAAGTCACTAAAGCCCAACTCTTTTAACCAACCACTATCACTCCATGCCCAATGCCCATAAATTGGGTAAATAAGTGTTGTAACTACAATTGCAACTATTATGTAACCGTTAAACTTTATTCTCTCTGCAACAGCTCCAGAGACAATAGTTACAGCAGTTGCAGCAAACATTGCTTGAAAGAAAAATATTGCATTTTGCTCTAAATTTTTTCCATCTATTAAAAAATCTGTTGTTCCAAAAAGTCCATTAGTGCTACTTCCAAACATTAAACCAAAGCCTAACATCCAAAAGAACATTACTCCAAAAATAGTATCTACAAGGTTTTTCATAGCTACATTAATTGTGTTTTTTGACCTAACTGTTCCTGTCTCAATAAGTGCAAAACCAAGTTGCATCAAAAAAACTAAAAATGCACTCAATAAAATCCATAAAATATCTAAATTATTCATAATATCTCCATTGAGTACAATAGTAACACAAATGTATATTTTTTAATCACACTTAGTGTTTAAAAAACATACATTTTGATGTTATGCACTAAAACGCCCCCGTCCGTTTTAGTGGCAGGGACACAAGTGTCCCTACAACCCCCTAAAGCTACGAAAACATATGTTTTCGAGAATTGAAAGTTTAACACCTATTTTTGTATTTTTTTGTAAGCCTTGCAAAGTCATAAAAATCACTAAGCATCATATATCTTATCTCTACATCTCTGAATTTATCGTGAACTAATTCAAACCCCTCATTGTAGAGTCTAACATCACCTATAAACTCTTTTGGGTACTCTAGTTTTTCCTCTTTTAAAGAGCTAAAACACTCTATAAACTCTTCAAAAAGTCTATTTACAATCTCTCTTTTTTCATCATCTTGATTTTTTAAAAACCCTTTTAGGGTCTCAAACTCTTTGCATATCTCTATTAAGCATCTATTCATATTAATCCATATATGGTATATCTAGTAGTGCGTCTCTATCTTTAGCACTAAAGTCAAATGTGGTGCTACTGCGTAGTTGATTTAGTAGTTTTTCAATAACTTTTATCTGTAGTTTATGGTAGTTTCCACTATTTAAGTTAGCTAAAATCTCTACTTTATAAAATGAGAGAATAAGTGGATGAATTTTTTCTTGATTATTGTAGAGTTTATCTGTAAATTTTTTAATTTCACTAATATCTAACTCATCTACTTTTTCTAGTTTTCTTGTTAAGTTTCTAACAAACTGTTTTTGGTGATACCCCTCACTCATATCAAGAAGTTTTGAAGCTGCATAGATGTCTGCGCTCTGTTCTGAGTAGTTGTAGAGGTATCTGAAGTGGTCGCAAACTATTCTTACATATTTTGGGTAGTGTTTAAGAACAAAGACTAACTCTTTTAAATCTCCATCAATTAAGACCTGAAAAAGTGTTGCTGTTCTCTTCTCTATCTTCTCCCAATGACTACCCTCAGACTTAAAATCTCCCAAAAACCTCTCATAATTTTCTAAGTTGTAGCTCTCTTCTTTCACTTTTAAACTTCACTCAAAATTACACAATATACACTGTTTGAGTAGTTATCCTCTTTTTTGTACTCTCTATAACCACTAGTTTTTGCAAGTGCTAAAATGTATGTTTTGTTTTCAATCTCTATTAACTGTGATGTATGTGAGCCATCTTCTAGTTTTAAGTACTGCACAATTGGTTCTAAAGTATCTGTAATTTCATAAGGTGAATCTCCACTTTTTGAGATAATATGTCCTTTAGAATCAGTAAAAAATGTACAAAGTTTACGTCCATCTATACCACCGTGTTCCATTACAACATCATCCAAAATTGCTTTAAACTCCACTTCGCTATCAAAAACAATTCCAATTCCACCTACATTTTTGTCACTTTTGAGTTCACTAATAGAAGCACTATAGATATATGTCGCTTTGTTGTTATACAGTGGTGTCTTTTCAAAAGGTGTTACAAAATAGTCTTGTGAAGATTTGTTGCTAAGTGTTTTTTTGTACGCTTCAGAGTTTATTTTATTGCCTATAATAGAGCTTTCACTAGGGTTTGAAACTGCAATTATCTCTAAACCTTTATCGTAAATGAACAAATTTGTATAGACTGTGTAGAGTGAGTTAATATACTCTAAAATTCTTGTAATTTCTGATAAAGATAACACATCTTTGTCTGCTAACATCTGTCTAAATGTAGTATTTAACGCCCACCACCTACAATTATTAGCTCTCTCATATAGGTTTCTATCCATAATATCAACTGCAAGTGAGGCTTTAAAAGATAACTCTTGCAACATTGATGTGATAACAGTTGAGTAGATACCATCAATTGATTGCTCAATTATGGAGTGAATATTCTCACTAACATCACGAATACCATCTAAAATAGGGTTAAGTGAGTATGACCTACTTTTTGATGCAATGATTTCACCATTTATTACAACATCTTTTAAATCTTCTGTAATATCTTCAGATTTTAGTTTTATCTCTTTTAACTCATTTGAAATCAGAGGAGTGTTTTCAAACTTTTTAATATCTATCTCTAATTTTTCATTGTGTCTATAAGCATTTTTATACTCAACTGCCACATATCCATGCCAGTTTTGTCCCATATATCCCTGATAGCCATCACTTGTTGCTATCGCTTCTACATACCTGCTATCAAAATTTATAGACTCTTCAAATTTAGTAAGTGTTATTTTTGATTTTAAATCCTTGTTAGAGCTAAGAAAAGTTCCCTGGCTACTAAGCAGTGCCATTCTTGACTCATTTAGATCTAGCTTATTAAAAATTCCTCTCATCTCATCATCAATCTTAAAACATAAACATAGTACCCCAATTTTTTTTGAATCACTAACTATTGGTGCAGAGTAAATCATGCTATGTTTTGCATCTGGTTGTAAATCAGAGTATCTAAAAATTTCACAAAACTCTTCAGTTGTATTTAGTGTATCTGATATTATCTCATCACTTGAGTGTGTAATGTTATTTCGCTCATCTAAGTTAATTGCAACAGTTCCATCTGGTTTTAAAATTATTATCTCATCATATACTGAATATTTTAAAACATATTCATGAAGTCTATTGTGCATAAAATCGATATCTTCTTGCAGTGGTTCATCTAACTCTAAAAATTTAATTATGTCATCATCTGTTGCTAAAAAACCAACATCAGCTGTTCTTTCAAAAAGGTTTCTCACTAAAATATCTACAATAACTTGAGCGCGAGACTTAATCTCTGAAGATGTTTTTTTAATGTTCTCATCAACCAAATTTTCTATTAGACTCTGTTGAACTTTAGAGAACTCAATTTGAGTATTTTCCATAAACTCAAAAAGTGTTTGTGCAATATTCAAATTAGAGATTTTACCAGTAAGAGTAATTTTCGAGAGTTGCTTGTTTAAAGACTCCAACTTATTTTTGTACTCATACACTTCACCCATGTGTGCTATTACACTATTTCTTGAGTATGCCATTTTTCCCTTTCAAGTAAGAAATTACAATTATGTAATTAATATACATTTACTGTTCCCTCACGTAACTAAAATTTCTTACAAATTACAACATAATAACATTAAATTATTGTACAAATATGACAAGGTACAATATATGCATAAGATTAACTACTAAAAGGATTATTTGATGAAACTCTCATTTGGAACATACAGAACAACATACCAAAACCCTCTACATGTAGAAGCGCTAAACTATGCGCTTGACAATGGCATCACAGATATTGACACATCATCAAACTACATGTATGGTGAGGCTGAAATGCT
>JAYEGD010000053.1:0-4769 GCA_034658915.1 Campylobacterota bacterium
TGAGAAAATACCAACATCTGCTTGGGAGGGTATGGAGGGGTGTAATGAGCTTTTAAATGTGAGCGCACCTGAGATTATGGAAGATATCTTCAAAGCATACATTACATCTGGCGCAGACCTTATAACTACAAACACATTTGGTGCATTTTCATGGGTTTTAGATGATTACGACATAGCAGAACGTGCTTATGAGTTAAGTAAAGCTGGAGCTAAAGTTGTAAAAGATGCCATTAATAAATACTCAGATTCGTCTCAAAAAAGATATGTTCTAGGCTCAATTGGTCCAGGAACAAAACTTCCATCACTTCAGCACATAGCTTATGATGAGATGTATAGTGGCTACAAAGATTGTGCATTAGGTCTGATTGATGGCGGGGTAGATATTTTTTTACTAGAGACATGCCAAGACCCTCTTCAAATTAAAGCTGCACTTCACGCTTGTCAAGCTGCCATGAGCCAAAGAGATGTTGAAATTCCTATTATGGTCTCTGTTACTATTGAGCTATCTGGAACTATGCTTATTGGAACAGATGCTGGAACTATTGCTACAATTTTAGAGCCATTTGATATTTTATCATTAGGTTTTAACTGTGGAACAGGTCCTCAGCAAGTTGAAAAACATGTAAAAACTTTGAGCGAACTGTGGGGTAAGCCTATCTCTGTTCATGCAAATGCAGGACTTCCTCAAAATAGAGGTGGCTACTCATACTACCCTATGGGTCCTGATGAGTTTGCATCTTTGCAAAAAAACTTTTTACAATATGATGGAGTAAGCTTTTTAGGAGGGTGCTGTGGAACAACTCCTCAACATATTCGTGCACTTGTAGATGAAGTGAATAAAATAGCTCCAAAAAAAGCAGTTGGAAGCAGTGAGACATCTCTTGCATCACTCTTTAACACAACACCACTTATGCAACAACCTGCCCCACTCTTAATTGGTGAACGCTCAAATGCAACAGGTTCAAAGGCTTTTAGGGAGCTTTTATTAGCTGAAGATTATGAGGGAACACTATCTGTTGCTCAACAACAAGTAAGAGCAGGTGCGCATGTAATTGATCTCTCAGTTGGTTTTGCAGGTCGTGATGAGACAAAAGATATGAACGCTGTTATGAGCCAATATGTTCAAAAAATTGCACTTCCTCTTATGCCAGATTCAACTCAAGTTCCAGCTCTTGAAGAGGCACTCAAACTCATTGGTGGAAAACCAATTATTAACTCTGTAAACCTAGAAGATGGGATAGAGAGATTTGATGAGATATGCTCACTTGCTAAAAAGTTTGGTGCATCACTTGTTTGTTTGAGTATTGATGAGACAGGTATGGCAAAGAGTGCAAAAAGAAAAGTAGAGATTGCACTAAGAATTTATGAGTTAGCAACAAAAAAACACAACATTAACCCAAAAGATTTAGTTTTTGATCTGCTTACATTTACAGTAGGAAGTGGCGATGATGAGTACAAAGATGCTGCAATTCAAACCATTGATGCAATAAGAGAACTTAGAGAGATTCATCCTGAAGTTGGTGCAATTTTGGGTCTCTCCAACATCTCATTTGGGCTAAATAAAGATGCACGTCCCTATCTAAATTCACTCTTTTTACACCACTGTATTGAAGCTGGATTAACTAGTGTAATTATCAATGTAAAACATATTATTCCTATGATTAAAATTGCAGAAGATGAGCTACGTGTTTGTGAAGATTTACTCTTTAATAAAACTGAAAATGCACTTTTTGACTTCATTAATCACTTTGAAAATTCCGAAGTTAAAAATGAAGAGGCTGAAGATTTAGCCTACAATGCACTAAATAGTGAAGAGAAAATTGCAAAGCTACTTCTTGATGGTGATAAAGAGAGAATGATTCCACTTGTTGAGGAAGTACATGTAGAGATTGGTGCAGAAAAAATTGTAAACACCATCTTAATTGACGCTATGAAAGTTGTAGGAGAGCTGTTTGGCTCTGGTCAGATGCAACTTCCATTTGTTTTACAATCTGCTGAGACTATGAAAAAAACTGTTGATTTCTTAAACCCTTACTTACCAAAAAAAGATAAAGAGGTAGATACAACACTTATCTTAGGTACAGTCAAAGGCGATGTTCATGACGTAGGTAAAAACTTAGTAGATATCATTTTATCTAATAACGGTTTCAAAGTGATTAATTTGGGAATTAAAGTAGATATTAGCACTTTTATTGAGACTATAAAGAGCTCAAATGCTCAAGCAATTGGAATGAGTGGACTACTTGTTAAATCGACTCAAGTTATGAAAGAGAATCTTCAAGCTCTAAGTGACGCTGGAATTGATATACCAGTTTTACTAGGTGGTGCAGCTCTTACAAAGAGCTTTATTGATGAGTATTGTCGTCCAATTTATAAAGGTCCAATTTTCTACTGTAAAGATGCTTTTGATGGAGTAACTTCAATGAGTAGAATTGAGAATAATGATTTTAATACAACTCTACATGTAGAGGTGCAAAAAGATGAAACTAAAGAGAAAAAAGAGTACATAATTCCACCATTTGAGCAACTTAAAATGCCATCTCGTGATGTAAAAGTCCCTACTCCACCATTTTGGGGACGTAAAAAAATCACACTTACACATCAACAACTTGTTATGGCATTTGAGTGGATTAATCATAAAATTTTGTTTAAACAACGCTGGGGATATAACTCAAAAGGTTTGAGCAAAGAAGCATACCAAAAACAGTTAGATGAAGTAGTTTACCCAAGATATGAGAAGCTTAAAGCCCTATTTTTAGATGAAGGTTTGTTTGAACCAACAATTATTTATGGATATTTTCCTGTAAGAAGCGATGATAATAGACTACATATTTTTAGTGAGAATGAGGGTTATCACAGCCAAAGTGAAGTAAATATTGAGCCTCTAGCAGATATTACATGTAGAGCAGTAGAGAGCTTTGAATTTCCACGTCAAAGAAAAGCTCCTCATAGAGCGTTAAGTGACTTTTTTCATAGTGAGAGGCATGATGTGTTAGCTCTTACATGTGTAAGTGCTGGTTCTAAAATTAGTGAGTATGAGAGAAAACTTTATGATGAGGGTAAATTTACTGAGTATTACCAAGTTCATGGATTGGGTGTTGAGTTAGCAGAGGCGTTAGCAGAGATTGCACATAAGCAAATTCGCTTAGATTTAAATATTAGTCACAATGAGGGTAACAGTTTAAGTGATGTTCAGATGAATAAGTATCAAGGAAGCAGGTACAGCTTTGGTTACGCGGCGTGTCCTGATTTGGAGTTAAATGTGCCACTATTTAAACTTCTTAAACCTGAACTTGAGGGAATTGAGTTGAGTGAAACTTTTCAAATTCATCCAGAACAGTCAACATCTGCACTAGTTGTTTATCATCCTACAGCATCCTATTATCAAGTGTAACCGCTTTTTGTCGATGTTGTGTAGAACTTTTTTATTGGGAAATTTATGAGATATATTTTTTTATTGTTGTTGCCACTTTTATTATGGAGTGCAACTGTTGAGAATTTAAGATGGCAAAATGGCGAATCATTTTTAATGTTTTTAACAAGAGTTCAACTACCAGATAGCATCTACTATCAAGCAGACAAAGAGGATCAAACATTAGTTGAAGAGATAATGAGTAGAGTAAACTACCAAATATTGAGAGATGACAATGATGCAATTGAGCAAATCTTAATTCCAATTACAGATGAGTCTCAAATTCATATATTCAAAAAAAACGAAGAGTATGCTCTTGAAATTATTCCAATTATTTATGAGACAAAACGTGAAGCCTTTACTATAGAAGTACAAAACTCTCCGCACTACGATATCTACAAACAAACAGGCTCATCATCATTAGCACATGCCTTTGTTAATGGTTTTAAAAACTCACTAAATTTTAAGACAGATTTACGAAAAAATGACCCAATTGTTATGATTTATGATCAAAAATATCGTTTAGGTAAACCATTCTCAATGCCAGACCTCCAAGCAGCTATGGTACAAATGAGAGGTAAAAAACACTACATTTACTTAAATTCAGACAGTGATTACTATGATGAAAAAGGCGAAAGAGTAGAGGGATTTTTGTTAGCACGTCCTGTTGGAAATGCAAGAATAAGTTCAAGATTTACTAAACGTCGCTGGCACCCTGTTCTTAAGAAATACCGCGCTCACTTAGGTGTTGATTACGCTGCACCTAGAGGAACACCAATTAGAGCAGCAGGAAGTGGAAAAGTTGTTCACGCTGGTTATTCAAGGGGTTATGGTAATTACATTAAAGTAGCTCACAGTGATGGATACTTAACACTTTATGCTCATCAAAAAGCTTTTAAACGCGGAATTAAACGTGGTAAAAGAGTGAAAAAAGGTCAAGTGATTGGGTATGTTGGCTCCACAGGAATTTCAACAGGACCACACCTTCACTTCGGTCTTTACAAAAATGGACGTGCAATAAATCCTCTTAGAGTTGTAAAAGTTACAAGTAAAAAACTGCGTGGTAAACAAAAAACTGCATTTAATAAGCTTAGAAAAAATGTAAATGAGACTATAGAGCTACATCTAGCAGCAAAAACACCAGCGCAAAAAAGAGTTAATTTTGAGAACTATTGCATGGTAAACAAGAGTACATGTAAAGCAGTAGATGCAGATACTTAACACTAAATTAACACTACTAAGTTAAAATTTTACCACTTAAGATTCAAAGCCTTAAAAAGTAAATAAAATCACTAGTGATTTGAGCTTCTCGCTGAGAGACGTGTGTTTCGTGCCATGTAAAAGCACTAAATAAACC
>JAYEGD010000054.1:0-4744 GCA_034658915.1 Campylobacterota bacterium
GCACAGTGAAGTGGAAAACTGGCTTTTGATGGAGGCAGACCATGGTCACCACATTGTGAATTTAGAATGATTTTTAATAGTGGGTCTTTAATGTGCCAGTCGATAACTCTTTTAAGAGAAAATAGAGCATATTTACCTAAATGTCTTGTTCTCCAAACAATTGTTAGTGCATCTAAAAAACCGCTCATTTTTGGAATTAGTTGTAGCTCTTTACTAACATCTCTAACACTGTTTAAGTAGCGAACTATGCCTTTTTTTTCATTAGGAAATCTTTTACAAAGTGCATCTTTAAACTCATCAAAACCAGCAGGGATATCGAAGCGTTCATCGCCAATGAAGCAGTGTTCATAACCTTTTGGATTCATCTTGAAAAATGTTAAATCATTTGCAATCTCTAAGCCTCGATAAAGCTCGTTGGTAGATTCACTCTGCGCTAACAAACCTATGTAGTGAACACCAGGAGAGAAGCGACTACCATTTAGCTTAAAACTATGACACCAACCACCCAACACACTATGTTGCTCTAGCACTAACACTTTCTCACCAGCTCTAGCTAAACAGATGGCAGCAGACAAACCACCAGCACCAGAACCAACTACAATAGTGTCATAATGCATACTAAATAGATGCCTTTTTTAACATTGTTACAATTTTTGTTAAAATTGGTTTATTTCTTGGAATAGACTTTTGTAACTCACTCTCAAAGTAGTAGAGTGTATTTTGATGGTCATCATAAAACCTAGAGTTAATAACGTCATTTAAATCTAACTGTTTAATAGGGTCTATAGAGTAGTTACCATCATCTTTTAGGACTATTTCTAAAATATCTTTAATCATTTTAGTTTTTTTAATAGCGCTCTTTTTTTCATAAGCATCAAGAGGATGCTCTGTATTTGCACTTTTGTAAATTACTCTGTTTTCAGCCATTCTAACTTGATAGTTAAGACGATTGTATTGAGCAGCAATTGTATTTTGAGCTAAATGCTTATTTCCAAAATAGACAGGTATGTCTGGTTCATTGTTGTAAAACACTGCAATTTTTTTATTATCTTTTTTCTCTTTTACAGAGTGGATATTAGCACCCAAGCTATTAACCTCACGAATAAGTTGCAAAAATTTATCATCTTTTACATCATTAAATAAATTGCTACTTTTAATATCGAATTGCAATGTTGCTACCTTAAAAAAATCATATTACACAATACAAGCAAATTTAGTTCCACTATTTTGCTATATTATTTACGCAAAATCGCCAATAGTGAAAATAAGTGTAGCAATTTTAACTATTCAGCATAAATTCCTGCAATACACTCTCTAAGTAGAGTTGTACCCCACACTCCCTCTCTCTTATCTTTAGCTGATAATTGAGCTCTATTTAACCTAAATTTCCATAACTCATCTCTAAAAGATGGCTTAATTACTGCTAAACCCTCATAGAGTAAAGATTCTGCGTATGAGCGTGTACCTTGAGAGTACATAATACAATCTCTTCTCTTTTTAGGCTCTAAGTGATAGAGTTGCTCTAAGTGTAGATGCAGTTTTGCATAGCTTTTTGCATAAGGGTTGTTGATGTAGTATTTTTTAAATGCATCTTGACACACTTCATTAAACACTAGTGACTTTTCCATCTCATCGAGAGTTACTACTGCATAAGGTCTGCACGTATATGGGGTATTTTTATATTTAAACTTCATATATGTGTTGTTATATATCTTTTTTAACAAGAACAGATACTGTCCATCATCATGACTCTTTTTGGTAACTCTAAGAGTATTTTCCAATGCAAAGAGAGATGTAGCAAAAATAATTGTTAAAATATAGATTCGCACAACATATTCTTGTTAATTAGTTTTGGTTTCCAGTTTAGCCATGTGGAGTCTGCATCATTTACAAGCTCAAAACTGCTCATATTAGTTACCTCTTCTAGTGGAATTTCTGGAGTTACAACTACTAAAGCACCATTAATCATACTAGTTAAAGTCTCAGTTTCTACCTTTATTCCTGTTAAACTAACATCAAACCCAAGAGCTGTTGCGTTGTAAAAAATAGAGTTTTTACGAATTAAGTAAGCATAACATGGATCAATAAAAAGCACCATATTAATTGATGTAGAGTCTTCACTTAAGTAGTACTCTTCTAACACACCAATTTGCATTTGACGGTAGTAAAGCGGCGCACCTGCTTCTAAAGAGCTTTTTCTATTGCTTTTAACAATAACTCTTAAGCCCTTTTTTCCATAAGATATTGGTGGAGCAGAGTCAAGTGCTTCAAAAGAGTTATGAAATTTTGCATCAACTCCTGGAAAGATTCCTATTTTAGAACCCAAAAGTGCAGAACCATTTTTAATGCCACCTAAACCTAAAGAGAAGTTTCTAACCCAAAACAGAGTGTTTTTATTTATGAAGTGCTTATATTTTTGCTCAATTTTAAGCTCTACATGTAGAGCATCATCTCTGATTTGAATAGTTTTTACATAACCTATATCGATACCTTTATAGACTATATTTGAGCCTACTTTAACACCACTTGCACTCTTTAACTTCAAAGAGACATCAAAATGTTTTTGTGTTGCATCTTCTAAACTCTTAAAAAGCTTGTAACTTTTTTTACTATCTTTACTTTTTAAATTTGGAGTTACAAAAGTGACACCACCACTAAGCATAGCTTGAAGAGGAGCGCTTTTTATTTTAATACCACTTAGTGACGCTTCTACATCAATTCCACTTTGCAGGTAAAATTTTGTACTATTATTAATTAGTTTTGTATATTTTTCATCAATAACCGCTTTAATAGTTACATCTTTTTTTGCACTATCTAGTCCAACATAGAAGATTGAGCCTACTGGTAAGTTCTTATAAAAGATAGCTGAACCACTCTTTAGCGAGTGAGTGTTAGGTGCTTTTAAAATAATCTCTTTTGTACCAATTATAAAAGGCTCTATATGTAGTTTGTATGCACCACTATTTTTTGTAACCCTCCTAGCATTAATATCGAAACTTATGTAGCTACCTTTTGTAAGTGCATCAAGACCACTCACACCCTCAATTGATAGTTCTGGCTCTACTATCCAAAAATATGGCTTCTTTTTTAATAAAAAGCTGAATTTATCTTTTAATCTAATATCTATTTTTGTTTGAGAGTCTTTAATATTAAACCCAATATTTGTAACAGTTCCAGCTTCTATGCCTTTGTAATATACTTTAGAGTAGTTCTCTATTAAGTTAAATCCATCATTAGAGTAGAGCGTAACACTATGAGAAGATAGCTCTAACTCATCTTTTGTATTGTATAACTTGTAGTTCTCTTTATGCTCTTTAGTGCTATTATCATCACTATTAACAAGCTCTACTCCTCCTGTTAAAAGTGAATTTAGTGAGCTGATATTTAGCTTTATTCCAGATAAATTAGCAGTTAATGAGACACCATCTATCATATAAAACTTACTATCTTCTTTTAAAAGATGGTTGTATTTTTTATTAATAAGTATTGAGTATTTTATCTCATTATCTTCTAAATTTTTATCTTTAATATTACCAATTTGAAAGTTTCTATACAAAATTGGAGCACCTATTCCTAAGTTGTCTTGAGTGCTATTAAGGGTTGTGACTACTCCTCCATCTTTTTCAATTGGAGCAACATCTAGGGCTGTAAACTCTCTTTTTTCTCTCTCTTTTTCAATATTTTTAACATCTAAAGCACCTGGCATCACAGCAATATATACACCACTTAAAATTGTGCCTAAGCCTGAAACTCCCTCTAGTGAGACTTGAGGTGCAACTTTCCAAAATTGATTTCCCTCTCTTGTAACAGTACTTGATGCAGCTGGGTCAACTGTAACTTCTACTATCACATTATCTAAATTATTTCTATCAAAAATAATTTTTGTAACAAGCCCAATAGAGACACCTTTGTACTTTAATTGAGTCTTATTTACTGTAAAACCATCAGCACTTTTAAATATAACAGTAATCTTTTCGCCATCATTTGCATACTTTTGATAAACCATCCATGAAGCCATAATAAGTGCAACTAAAGGAATTATCCAAACTATTAAAATTGTATTTTTCTTCTTTTTTACTACTTCCATATCTATCCTTATATGTGCTGATCCCACAAAAGTCTTGAGTCAAACATTTTTGCAGCACCCATTGTAAGTAAAACAGCTATCATAAACGCCATAGATGCCATTCCCGCTTCAACAGTAGCAATATTTCCTAACTGAATTACACCTACCATCATAGCAACTACAAAAATATCTAGCATTGACCATTTTCCGACAAACTCAATTGATTCAAAAAGTTTCATAGCAAGCATTGAGTGGTTATACTTTTTATATTTTGCTACCCAAATTAAAAAGATAAGCACTAAAATTTTGTAAAATGGTACAACAATACTTGCAATAAAAATTACAACTCCTACAAAATACTCACCACTATGCATAAAGTAAACAACCCCACTCATAATTGTGTTAGGGTCATGTTTTCCTAGTGAAATCATATCCATAATTGGTAACATATTTGCAGGAACTAAAAAAACCATAGCACTTATAGTAAATATTGTAGTTAAAAGCAGAGAGTTTTCAACTCTAAAGTTTATTGGTGCATCACAATTTAAACATTTTTTTTCACTTTGATGCTGAGTATTGCCACACTGAAGACACAGGTGTAGAGATGTATTACTATCTGTTTTCATATTTGTAACCATTCAGTACCTATGAAAAAACAGTCAAAATCACTAGTGATTT
>JAYEGD010000055.1:0-4731 GCA_034658915.1 Campylobacterota bacterium
GTTGTAAATTTTTGTTAGATGATGGTACAAGAAAAGATATTATTGAGTTAAACACTCCTAATACGGGATTGTTTATTTCTGGCTTAATATGGAGAGAGATGTATGATTTTAGTAAAGATTGTGTCTTAATGGTTTTAGCAGATAACAATTATGATGAGAGCGATTACATTAGAAATTATGATAAATTTTTAGAAGTAGTTAGCTAATGATTCATAAACTTTCAGATGTTCAATCAACAAATATTGGTACAGGTACAAATATTTGGCAGTTTTGTGTTGTCTTAAAAGGTGCAAAAATTGGTAATGATTGTAACATTAATGCAAATGTATTGATTGAAAATGATGTAGTTATAGGAGAATGCGTAACAGTTAAAAGTGGTGTGCAAGTTTGGGATGGAGTTACATTAAAAGATAATGTTTTTATTGGACCAAATGTAACTTTTACAAATGATATGCTTCCAAGAAGTAAGCAATATCCAACAAGTTTTTTAAAAACAGTTATTGAAAAAGGTGCTTCTATAGGTGCTAATAGTACTGTTATAGCAGGAACAACTATTGGTGAATATGCAATGATTGGGGCTGGAAGTGTTGTTACAAAGTCTATTGGTAAAAATGAACTCTGGTATGGTAATCCTGCTAAATTTTCAAGTTATATTTGTAAATGTGGCACAAAGTGTGATGAAAAATTAATTTGTAAAAGTTGTTTAGATGAAAATATCTAATAAATTAAAACAGAGAATAAAATACTACTGCTTTAAACTTCCAAGAGTTATTAAATATAGATTTTTATCTACAAATGAGAATGTTAGTGGTTATCCAATAATGAATCAGCCCCTACAAATGAATGGGCTTGGAAAAATTATTTTTGGTGATAACGTTACAATAGGAATTGATCCATCACCATACCTGTATAGTAGTTACTGTTATGTTGAAGCTAGAAATTCTCATAGTGTTATTAAAATTGATAGTAGTAGTTTTATTAATAATGGTTGCACATTAATTGCTGAGGGTGATGGAATTGAAATTGGAAAAAAGTGTTTAATAGGAACAGGATGTGAGATATTTGATAGTGATTTTCACAACTTAGACCCACAACTAAGGTTAGATCCACACTCTATTAAAACACAAAAAGTAATTTTAGAGGACAATGTATTTTTAGGTTCAAATGTGAAAGTTTTAAAAGGTGTAACCATAGGAGAAAACTCCGTTATTGCAAATGGTTCTGTTGTAACAAAAAGTATTGAAGCAAATGTAGTTGCAGGCGGTATTCCTGCTAAAAAGATTAAAGATTTATAGTGAAGGAGATAGTTTATGCAATTATCACTAAATATAAAAAATGAAGAAATTATGGAAAAACTATTATGGATGTTAGAGCATTTTAAAAATGATGGAGTAGAGATTATTGACATAGATAATAAATATACTTTAGAAACGTATAAAAAAATTAAAAATTTCAACTTCAATATAAATGATAGTGAATTAATAACTTTTAAAGAGAGATTATAAATGATACCATTTTTGGATTTAAAAGCTATAAATGCCCAATATAGAGAAGATCTAATTGAAGCATTTACAAAAGTAATAGATAGTGGCTGGTACATTCAAGGCAGTGAGTGTAAAGCTTTTGAAGCAGAGTTTGCACAATATTGTGGAGCTAAATATGCAGTTGGTGTTGCTAATGGATTGGATGCATTAACTCTTATTTTAAGAGCGTATAAAGAGTTGGGAGTGTTGAGTGATAGTGATGAAGTAATTGTTCCATCAAATACTTACATTGCTTCAATTCTAGCAATTTCACAAAATGGCTTAACTCCTGTGTTAGTCGAACCAGATATTATGACTTACAATATTGATGTAAATAAAATTGAGCAAGCAATTACGTCTAAAACAAAAGCAATAATGGTTGTACATCTGTACGGTCAAGCAGTGCAAATGAACACTGTTTTAGATGTGGCTAAAAAGTATGATTTAAAAGTAATAGAAGATTGCGCACAAGCTCATGGTGCTTATGATGGTGAAAAAAGAGTCGGAAATATTGGTGATGCTAGTGGATTTAGTTTTTACCCCGGTAAAAACTTAGGTGCATTAGGCGATGGTGGAGCAGTTACAACTAATGATGAAAAATTAGCTCAAACTATTAAAGAGATAGGTAACTACGGAAGTCATAAAAAGTATGAAAATAGGTACAAAGGTGTCAACTCAAGATTAGATGAGCTACAAGCTGCACTTTTAAGAGTAAAACTGAGACATCTTGATGATGAGATAGAAAAAAGAAGAGAGATTGCTGCATATTATGTAGAAAATATAAATAGTAAAAAAATAGTTTTACCAATTCAAAATTACCACTCTCATGTTTGGCATCTTTTTGTTGTAAGAGTAGATAATAGAGATGAATTTCAAAAATATTTATTAGACAATGGAGTGCAAACTTTAATTCACTACCCACTACCTCCACATAAACAAGAGGCATACTGTGAATGGAACAAAGACTCTTACCCTATAAGCGAACAGATACATCGTGAAGTTGTAAGTTTACCTATTAGTGGTGTTCAGAGCTTAGAAGATACGAAAAAAGTAGTAGAGATTATTAATGAGTACTAATAATCATCCATTAGTCAGTTTTATAATTCCATTTTACAACCATAATCATTTTGTTAAATATACTTTAGACTCAATTTTAGAAGATAGTTACCCAAATAAAGAGATTATAGTTATTAATGATGGTTCTAGCAATCCAGATGATAGTAGTATAACGCAGTGGATTAGTAATCATAGTTCTAATATATCAATTAATTATATATCAAGAGAAAATGTAGGTTTAACTAAGACTTTAAATGAGTTGATATCTCTATCTAATGGTAAATATATTGCGCTTTGTGCTAGTGATGATTACCTTATTAACAACACTGTTTCTAAAAGAGTAGAAATTTTAGAAAATAATCCAAATAAGCTACTGTTACTCTCTGATGCAATTGTAGTTAATGACAGCAATGAAAAAGTTATGGATAGTAGTCTATCAGAACTCTATAGTGCTAATAAACAAAACTATTTAACAGATGATGGTTTGAAAAAAGAGATTATTACTAATTGGTCTGTAGCAGGTGCAACACATTTAATAAATAGAGAGCTATATGACAAGGTTGGACTCTATAATGAAAAATTTATTGTTGAAGATTTAGACTTTTTTTTAAGAGTAGTTGCTAAAGACTTAATTCTATTCTATGATGAAAAAGTATCTGCTTATAGACAGCATGATACAAATTTATCTGGAAATTTATCGCAGGCATTAAGAATGCATGAAGATTTGCATGGTTGTGCTACTACTCATAGTGTGCTTTTTGATGATGAGTATAAAAAAATGTTACTTGATAAAGCTGACTACTACAAAAAGCAGATTGAACACTACAAAAGAGAACGCTCTTTTATGAAACAGCTAAAAAAAAGAACAAAAAAATTTAGACATAAAATAAAAAGCCTATTTAAGAGGAAATAATAATATGAGCAACAAATTAGTTTCAATAGCAATGTGTACATATAATGGTGAGAGATTTATTAATGAACAGTTAGACTCAATTTTAAATCAAACATACAAAAATTTAGAAATTATAATCACTGATGATTGTTCTAGTGATAAAACTGTTGAAATAATTAGAGAGTATGAAAAGAGTGATAGTAGAATAAAATTTCATCAAAATGAGAAAAATCTTGGTTTTGTAAAGAATTTTGAAAAAGCAATCTCATTTTGTAGTGGAGAGTATATTGCTTTAGCAGATCAAGATGATATTTGGAAGCTGAATAAACTGGAAGTTTTTTTAGATGAAATAGAAGATAATGTGTTAATATATTCAGATGCAATATTGATTGATGCAGATGGAAATGAGACTGGAAATCAGTTAATTAGACCTAGTGGATGCTTGGTACGAGGGAAATGCAACAAAGCTTTCTTTTTAAGAAATTGTGTCTCTGGAAATACACTAATGTTTAAAAAAGAGTTAGTTGAGCATATTATGCCAATTCCAAGTGAAATGAGCTACCATGATATATGGATAGCATTTGTAGCTTCTACTTATGGCACAATAACATATACTGAAGAGCCTATGACATACTATAGAAGGTACGCTGAACAAGTCACAAGTGCACCACCAGTTGTCTATAAAAATTTTCCAGATAAACTAAAGCAGAAAAAAGCTGTTAGAGTAGATGCAGGAAATGTATTTGTCAAAGATTTAAATGTTTTTTTAACTCTTAAAATATTAAAAGATGAAGATACAATCAAAATAATAAAACTATTAATAGAACATTTTAGACATCATGAACATACATACTATCATAGAGAACTACATAAAATATTAAAAAAATATAGAGATGAAGTCTTTGCAATAATGCGTCCAAGCAAAAGAAAAAGAAGAGCTTTTAGAACATCAGTTGGACTAAAACTGCGAACTATGACACTTTTTAAACTGTAGAATATATATGCTATTTAACAGCTACGAGTACATATTTTTCTTTCTACCAATAACATTTTTCATATATTTTTTCTTACTAAATAGAAGACTTATGACAGGAGCTAAAGGCTTTTTAGTCTTTGCATCTCTATTTTTCTACAGTTGGTGGAACATAACTTACCTACCTATAATACTTAGCTCTATGCTATTTAACTATATATTAGGAAACTCTTTAAACAATAACTTCTCAAAAGTAAAAGTTTCAAAAAAAGTGCTTCTTACATTTG
>JAYEGD010000056.1:0-4719 GCA_034658915.1 Campylobacterota bacterium
TGCAATTGGTTTTTTACTAATGCATTGGAGTGGTGGAGCTGAGCTTTTGTGGTTTGCAGTTGCTCTAACTCTTTACTCTGGAGCTGAATATGTAGTTGGCTTCTCAAAACAAATTAGGAATAAATCATAATGGGTATAACAATTTCACTTATAGTTCTCTCTTTATTAGTCTTCTTTCATGAGTTAGGTCACTACAGCGTAGCAAAATTTTTTGGTGTACATGTAGAGGTTTTTAGCATTGGTTTTGGTAAAAAACTATTCACTTTTAGAGCATTCAACACTCAATGGACAATTGCACTTATTCCTCTTGGTGGTTATGTCAAAATGAAAGGGCAAAACGACTTAGACCCTGCATCTATCTCAAACGATGATGATAGTTACAACTCAAAAACACCTCTTCAAAGAATTGCAATTTTACTAGCTGGTCCAGTTGCAAACTTCATTTTAGCATTTTTCTTATACTTAGCAATTGCCTTTGGCTCTCCACAAGTGTTAGCACCAGTTATAGGCGACGTTGTAAAAGATTCTCCTGCACAAACAGCAGGACTACAAAGCAAAGATAAAATCATATCAATAAACTCTAAAAAGATTCAAACATGGGAAGAGATGTCAAAACTAATCACTGCGTCAAAAGGTGTAATCACTCTACAAATAGAGCGTGGTGCATACATTGAGACACTACATGTAGAGCCAAAAATGAGAGAGAGCAAAAATATGTATGGAGAGACAATACATAGAAAAATGGTCGGAATTAGCTCTGCTGGAGAGTTAACAAGACTGAATTTGAGCTTTTTTGAGAGTTTTGAATATGCATACCATGAGACATACAGAGCATCAAACCTAATTTTCGAGGGACTTCAAAAACTCATTACAGGAGTTGTTCCTGTAAAAGAGTTAGGAGGAGTTGTAAGCATAGTTAAAATCACTTCAGATGCAAGCGCATCAGGCTGGATGGCACTATTTTTCTTTGCAGCTCTCATCTCTGTAAATTTAGGAATTTTAAACCTACTACCAATCCCAGCACTAGATGGCGGACACATTATGTTTAACTTGTATGAATTAATTACTAAACAAATTCCAAGTGAAGCAGTCCTTGTAAAACTAACAGTTGCTGGTTGGGTAGTGTTGTTAGGTTTAATGAGTTTGGGGTTGTATAATGATATTAATAGGTTGATGGGTTAATCTAACTTCTATAAATATGGTCAAGGTTTTATTTTTTCTGTCCTATCTCTACTATATCCAACATTGGGCAAAAAAAGGTTAGAGGCTCATGACTTCCTCTAACCTTTAAAAGCTTTTTACCACTCCATAAATTCTAAACAACTATTAATCGCTAGTAAAATTATACATCATTAAAAATATTAAGTCAATAATCATTATCCTTAGCCTTAGCCTTATTATGCAACAGCTCTAATATCTAGATGTTTTATTTCCATATTTCATCTTCACTCTCATCTTTCCAGTCATCTATTAAGTTCACTGAATGATTTGAAAAAGCACATCAACTAGACTCTTCGTTTCACTCAGAGTGACGAAGTGTTGTTGTCATCTGCTTTGACTCCCGCAGGGCAAGATGCTCCATAAGGTGTCACAGCTCTTTATCAAAATTGATATTTTCCACTAATTCAAAATTGAGCACAGTGAATGCCCTTGTGTGCAACATTAAACATTCAAAATTACGACTACTCATCGTCTATCTATACTCACCGAATATCTTGAATTTATTTTTTGCATTATGATTGAAAGATTTTCATTAAGTATTCTTATAAGCAGGTGGTAGTGATTGCTCATAAGGGCACATGAGTAAACCTCAAAACAATACTCTATACTAGCTTCTTCTACTATCTCTAAAAACTTCAAAAAGTCAATATCTTCAAGATAAATATTGCCTTCAGCTACTCAATAAACATAGGAAACTCTATTTTCTCCGCTATAAGCTTGCTATCATCTTTTTGTTGGAGTAAAATTTTTAAAAATATATCAGTTATCTTATACTCCCCACGGTCAATCTTCTTAATATATCCCATATCTTCCAAAGATTTATATGTTTTATAAAGTGTTGGGCTATCACAACTTGTGTCTTTTAAAGTATTTGCCAAATGCCATATCACACTATGGTGATGTTTTTTTTGTTTTATTTTTTCTATTATCTCTTCAAGGTAAGATTTTGTCTCAAAAAGTGCTACAGTCAAAGCTTCTACACAATTATTTTGGTCTATAAACTTTCTATCTTCTTCTAAAGCCTGATAATAAAGAGTCTGTAATGTTTTCATAGTGTAGTATGGATGTCCCTCTAAATAATCTATCGTATTTAATAAAAATAGATCAAAAGAGATATTTTGTTTTGTAAAAAACTCTTTGCAAAACTCTTTTAGTTCATCAAGCTCTAGTCCATCAAGCTCTATAATCCTTGCAAAATGAAAAAACGGTGATGCTTTACTTGAGAAGATTTTATTCATAATACTCTCGATACTCCCTAAAAATATATATGTCACATTCTGGTGATGTTGAATGACGCTTCTAAGCTTATCTAGTATCTTTTGATCTGCTATCATAAGTATGTCTTGAAACTCATCAAAAGCAAATTTTATATTGATATTTTGTTTTTTGGCTATTGTCTCCACAAGATCTATTGCATATAGAAAAAACTCTGACTCATCAAGTTGTTTTTTATCATTTTTTTCTAGTGTCTCTATAGTGAGTTCTGCTACTTCAATATCTACTTTCAAAGAACCTTTTAGCTGTTTAAAAAGAGTTGATATAGACTCTTTGGCTTTAGATACTATCCCCTCAATTCCTGCATATCTGTAGGCTTCATTGATGATTTGCTCAGCTAAGGACTGTAGCGATGTAGCTCTTTTGATATCTACATAGATTTTGTCATACCTATGAAGCTCAAAAAGATGTGCCACAAGTGATGTCTTGCCATATTTTAGATATTATCTATTTTTACTTTTTAAGTTTTTCAAATCGTCCATTTTTTACCTCCTTAAAATAAAAGTAAAGCTCTGACCCTGCTTATATTAGCCATTCCAAAACATTTACTACACTTACGACTTCATCTATTTTTTTACTTTTATCTTCACTTATGATAGTACATTTCACACCTATAAGTTGTAGCTCTTCAATAGTTTTAGAAAATGGATCTATCTCTCTTTTTTTTGTAGTTTCATTGTCGATTGATTTGGTTACTTGGATAAGTTCTACGATTTTATTATCAAGTTCTAAGAGAAAATCTATCTCTTGATTTGAAGATGTTTTATAATAATACACCTTGTACCCTCTTCGTAACAATTCTAAATAAACAATAGTTTCCAAATCATCACCTCTAAATTGAAGATTGCCCACACGATAGAGGTTTGCAAGTCCCAAATCAGCTGCATAGTATTTTCTATCGTTGAGATTTTGTTTTTTGAGTGAATAATCAAACTTTTTTACTTCAAAAATCATATAGGCATTTTTAAGATACTCCACATAGTCACTTGCCATATCAAAAGAGATTTTGAAGTTGTTTTTGATTTTTGAAGTGCTTTGAATAATTCCAGTATTTGCTAGTAAGTAAGAAGCTATCTCTTCTAAAGTGGTGAAATTTTTAAGCTTATATCGTGCGACTATATCTTTTAAAAGGATAGAATCTTTATAAGTCAAAAATAATTCTTTTTTCTCTTTTACATCGTACTCTAAAACCTTCGGAAATCCACCATATTTTATAAACTCCTCAAAGGCACGACTGAGTTCAATCTTTTTGTTTACAAAATCAAGTTTTGTGTCTATTTTAAGTTGGCGAAATTCTAAAAACTCTAGGAAACTAAGAGGAGACACTTCTACGCTTAAGTATCTTCCACTAAGAGTTGAAGCTATCTCACCGCTCAGCATTGATGAATTTGAGCCAGTGATAGCAAGATGTGATAGTTTTAGTTCGTACTCTTTATTGACCCATTTTTCCCAAAAAGGGATATTTTGAACTTCATCTAAAAAGATATATGGTTTTGTAGTTGGTGCTAAATATTCCAAATAAACATCTTTTATTTGAGATAATAATTTCACATCTAAATGATTAACAAATCTTGGATCTTCAAGGTTTATAAAAAGAATATTTTTTGCCTCTACACCGCAAACGATAAGAGTTTTTATTTGATTTAGGAGAAGGGTTGATTTTCCACATCTTCGTATCCCTTTTAAGACTGTTACTTCATCTTTTTGCAAAAAAGAAGCTATTTTTTCATCATAAGCATTTCTTGGAACAATTGGAGGTAGTTCCCTATTCCAATAGTTCCAATCATTGAGTATCTCTAAAATCTCTAACTTTTCCATACGATTCCTTTTTAAATCATTTGTTATATCTTACGATTTATTTGCTTAATTGTTAGTTAAAACTTTATGGATGTTTAGTATGAATTTTGTGATAACTTAAGGCAAGTATTTTTAAGTTAAAAATTAACCTCTGTCACTGCTTATTCTTTGTTTAAAAGTAAAGCTCTGACCCTGTATTTTTATTTTCACAGATGATAAATATCTTAAAAGGCGATTTACATCTTATAGGATAGGACTGGAACTTAAAATAGTTTGGAAAACCGCTATGACAGTTATTGGGAAGAAAGGATTATAAAGGGTTGGATCCTAAGGTATTTTATAAACTTTATTTTCGACCAATACGACTATCAAAAAAATCTCGAATTTTTTTCTTACTTATTTTTTCTTTAGGTTGTAAGTACTCTA
>JAYEGD010000057.1:0-4713 GCA_034658915.1 Campylobacterota bacterium
AAGGTGGAGACCCAACAGCAACTGGACGTGGTGGAAAAAGCAAATGGAACAGAGCATTTAAAGATGAGTTCGCTCCAAATGTTGTTTTTGATAGTGCAGGAATTTTAGCTATGGCAAATTCAGGACGAAACACAAATGGTAGTCAATTTTTTATTACCACTGCTCCAACTCCATGGTTAAATGGAAATCACACTATATTTGGTAGAGTAGTAGAGGGAATGGATACTCTTAAAAAATTAAATAGTGTAAAAACTGCTCGTGGAGATAGACCAACTGTTGAGCAAAAAATAGTAAGTGCAAAAGTTATTAACTAATATATAAAAAACCTTTTAATTCTCGAAAACACAGTTTTCGTAGCTTTAGGGGGTTGTAGGGACACTTGTGTCCATGCCACTAAAACGGACAAGTTCGTTTTACGTGTAAAAAAACAGGAGTGAGAATGAAAAAAATATTACTTAGTCTATTTATTGTTGCTTCACTATCAGCATCGCAAAATGATATTGAACAGCTAATTAGCGATATTACAGACCTTAGATACAATTACGAAATTTGCAAAGGTAAACTAGACAAAATAAAACTGTCTCAAACTTATGACGAGAGTGAAAACAGTGAAGTTTATGCAAAAAATATACAACTCAAAAATGAGCTTGTGAGATTAAAAAAGGAGCTTAAAAGTAGAAAATCATCAGCAAACTTAATAACAGAGTTAAAGCAAAAAAATAGCTCTCTTTTAAATGAAGTGGAAGATTTACAAAAGGTGTCACAAACGCTAAGAGATGAACTCAAACGAGTACAATCCTCTAAAAGAGTAGTAATACCAAAACTAAATACTGCTGTTAAAAAAACACCTATGCCTCAAATTATGAAAGTTAAAAAAGTAGAAATTGAGGTTGAAGAGATTGTAGAAAAACCTAAAAGAAATATTAAAATGTTCAAAGCAAGTTCATTTAGGCTATTAAATGATGCACCTATTTATGATGCACCTAATGGAGAGATTTTAGAGAATTGGAGTGCAAAAACATCATTTACCTCTAATCAAAATAGCGATGGATTTATAAAAATTACAGGATATTTTGTAGATGGTAAGTGGGTTCCAACTGGTAAAGATAGAAGTATGTGGATTGAGGGCTCAAAAGTAATAAAACGTTGATATTATGCACTTTTCATAAAAAGGCGTATAAAAGAGCATTTTATCTCTCGAAAACATTGTTTTCGTAGCTTTAGGGGGTTGTAGGGACGCCTGCGTCCCTGCCACTAAAACGAACGTGTTTGTTTTAGTGCTTAATAATTGTAATTAAACACCATTCATAATAGAGACAATAAGGGGTATAATATCTTGTGACTTTGTCTTGTTAACAAAACCACTAGCTCCCATTTTTTCAGCTTCACGCTTATTGTTTTCACCAGTCATTGAGCTATTTACAATTTTTGGTATATTCTTTGTTCTGCTATCTTCTTGAAGTTTTTGCAATACAGTAAAGCCTGACATCTCTGGCATCTCAATATCTGTTACTATTGCAGCAATATTATCTAAACTGTTAAGCGAATTTATATGATCCATAAGAAGCTTACCGTTTTCAAAAATTTTGAAACCGACTCCTGTTCTTGTAAAGACTTGTTTTAGATGTGATTGAGCAGTTTTTGAATCTTCTGCAATTAAGACAACACCTGTTTTTAACTTTTCAGGCATATCAATATTTTTCATATGCTCTACTGATGAATCTATATTTACCATAGCTTGTGGGATAACTTCTGAGAGTAGTTTTTCATAATCTAAAATAAGACAAAGAGAGCCATCTTCAAGTTTTGTGTGGTTCATAACAACACCACCATCATTTGTTCTGTAGCTATCTGGTGCATGCATCTCGCTCCAGTTTTTCTTTATTACTCTATGCGCAAACATAATTCTAAGACCTATGTTAATACCATTAAAATCACATATTAAAAAGTTAGAGGCTTTTTTTTGTTCATTAGTGAAATGCACATTTACCCATTGTGGAAGATTTAAAACTGGTATTTGCATTCCTCTTAATGTAATTGTACCCTCTAAGAGTGGATTAGAAGATGGCATTAGAGTTAGATGATGCCTCTTTGTCTCAACAACTTCTCTAGTTTTAAAAACATTAATCGCATAATATGGCGCACTTGATGATGCATCTACTTTGAACACTAAAAGTTGAAGCTCATTATTTTTAGCTAAATTTGTTGCTTCATCTACTTTATCTAAAATTGACATCAATTACCTTTAAAAGTTTAATACAAGATTATAGCGTGTATAATATAACAATATTGTTAAGGAAATAGTGTTGGAAGAAGATATACATATCTTAAATGAAGAGTTATCGTATCAAAATGAATCTACATCTAATGATTTAAACTTGTACATGATGGAAATTCTCATAATTATTGATAATTTTTTAAATGACTATTTTCAAGATGAGCATGAAGTGGTTAAGTTTAACACAAACTTTATAGAAGACAATCAGTTAGAGTACAAAGACGATGTTGACTTCTTAAAACTCATGAGGTTTATCTCTACTTCATACAACACTATGAAAGCAAATGCATCAAAGCCATTTACTCATTTAATTGTAAAATTTTATGAAGATATTACCAATTTAGAGCATATCTATAAGAGTTTCTACATTAAAACATCAAAAATTGACAATATTTTTATTACTTTTGTAAAAAATCTAGGTGATATTTCTGGAATTATCAAAAAAGTTGAGATATCCTTGCAATCACGTGAAGATTACGAACCAATAATATTAACAAAAGAGGATAATGAAGAGATAAAAACATTTATTAAAAAAGAGTTTTACTCTTCACTAGAAAAAATTACATCAAAATATAGAGTAGATATAAAAAAAGTTACTAATACAAAGTTTTACTACTACAATCAACTCTTTTGGCATGAGATGAATAAAGATATCTCAATTAGAGAGTTTTACCAAAACAATAAAAATAAAAATGCTAAAAGCAGAATTGGTCTCTCTTTTTTTATTGAAAAGTATCTGCAAGGAGTTAGTGTCTCTGTAAATAAAGAGAGTGAAGAGTTTTACAACTACCTTCATAAAGTTGTAAAGGTAATAGATTAATGTCATTTAAAAATACAAGCTATACTAAATCAGAAATAGAGATAATTAAAAAAGCAGCTAAAGTGAAATCTATCTCAGTTGCTCAAGAGAGTTTTTTAGCTATTGTTAATAAAATCTATCTTTTTGATGGCATATCAAACAGAGATCAAATTGTAAGAATGACAAATAACGTATCTTTTAAAAAGTATGCAAAAGGTGAAGTTGTTTTTAATGAAGGTCAAAAAAGTAAAGATATTTACTTTGTTTTAGCTGGTGAGGTTGCAGTTGTTTTACCACAACTTAAAAATAAAGTAGTAGCTAAAATTATTGGTGGAAATATGTTTGGGGAGATGGCATTTATAACAGATGAGCCACGAAGTGCTACGGTTGTAGTCAATAAAGAACCAACTACAATAATAAAATTTGGAATAGACACTGACAAACATAATGATATGTTCTCATATCCATTTTCTATGCTTTACAAAAATATTGCACTAGATTTAACAAGAAAAATACAAGCAAATAACAGATAACAAAGGGTTTAAATGAAACTATATATCTTAATACTAATACTGCTATCTAGCACTTATGCTAAAGAGTATTACGCCAAAGTTGAACCATTTGAAATTTACACAATTTCATCCAATGTAAACGCACAAGTTGTAAATGTTGAGTACTCTAAAGAGGGTAAAATACTTGATGATAAAGCATACATCGTATTAGATGATGTCATAGATGTTAAGGAGTTAAAAAGCTTAACAAGAAAAATAAAATTTCTTGAAACGACTTTGAAGCTAACACAAGACTCTTTGAAAAACTACAAAGAGATATTAGAAAAAAAACATAAAAACTACACTCTCATAAAAGATTTGAAAGTAAAATCTAATATTGAAAAAGATGGAATTTACTATGAGTATTTGAACACTCAAAATCAATATATTGCAACACAAAAAGAGATAGAGAACTTAAAAGTATCAATAAATGATTTTAAATTTCGCAAAGAGCAACTCAAAAAAAGCATAAATGACAAGCACCTTAAAGCTGATGGAAAAATACTGTATGAACTACTTGTAAAAGGTGGTGAAGTTGTAAACCCATCAACACCACTAGCGCGAATTGCAGATATTTCAAAAGCAAAATTAACACTCTTTTTAGATAGTGATGATGTAGAAGATATTGAGAATAAAGAGATATTTATTAATGGTAAAAAGAGCAGTGCAAAGATAAGACGATTATGGAATATTGCTGATTCTAAACATCTATCAAGTTATGAAGCGCATATTATAATCGATGCACCAAAACGCTTCTCTAATTTAGTAAAAGTTGAGTTTAAGGAGGCTAAATAATGAGTAAAGTTACCGCTTGTCCACTTGATTGTTTTGACTCATGTAGAGTTGTACTAAAGGAGTCAAAACTTCATGGTGACAAAGAGCATGCCTACACAAATGGCTCACTTTGTCCCCACCTTAACAACTTTCGTCAGCAAAACTTCATTACAAAACCAACACTAAACAACCAAGAAATTTCGTTAGATGAGGCTCTACTTGTAGTAAAAGATAAGATTACATCTAGTAGCTCAAAACTCTACTTTAAAGGTAGTGGAAACTTAGGTGCTATGCAAAGTGTTACAAAACAT
>JAYEGD010000058.1:0-4674 GCA_034658915.1 Campylobacterota bacterium
TTATCTAGTGACACGCTCAGATGATCTTGGTAGAAAAACAGTTTATGATCTTTTACCAGATTGGGTTTTTGATGATGGATGGATGCCTATTGGACGACTAGATTTAGAGTCAAAAGGACTTCTACTATTTACTACAAATGGTAAAATTGGTGATGCATTAACTAGACCAGGCAACTGTATTAAACTTTATGAAGTCTGGGTTAGAGGTCATGTAACTGACGAACATATTACAATGGCTAAAAAAGGTGTGGATAGCAAATTTGGTTTACTAAAAGCAAATGTCAAAAAGATAGGCACAGGTGGTGCAAAAACAAAACTCATAGTAGAACTTGAAGAGGGAAAAAACCGCCATATTCGTCGCCTTTTTGGAGCACTTAAAGACCCAAAATTTGGAACACCATTAAAAGTTTTGAACTTAAGCCGTGTTAGTATTGGCAGTTTCAAACTAGATGTTGAGAGTGGTAAGTGGCGCTATCTTTCATTAGATGAAGAGAAAATGCTAATTAAAAATATTAATTAATGCTCTCAATTTAATACTTCTGTTTTATATTGCATTATTGCATCGCTTGACATATTTTTAATATTTTTTAAATCTTCTTCAATATCAATAATGGGAATATACTCCTGTATTAATTTTGTAACAAGTTGAGACTGCTTTATATCTCTTTGTTTTTTCATTAAATCTTTTCTCTCATGCTCAGCTAACCATTTTTTATACACTGCATACTCTAAAGGATTTATGGTACTTACAAAAGCACACTTGCCATTAAGACCTACTAACATCTGCTTGTGAAGTTTAGAACTCTCTAGCCATTTAGTCCCATCTATTTCTAAATTAATTACTCCACTAAAAGAGTCGTTACTCAGCTCTTTTTTAGATATAGGTGTAATTATTTCCACAACTATATCATCATCATTCACAAATCTATAAGATGCTTCTTTGCTTATTTTAAAACTTTTATCTACATCAAACAAAATTGATTTTAGTGTTTTTTTTGGAAGTTTTTCTTTAAGAGCAAAAGATATTTTTTTATCTCTTTTGTTAAATACATCAATATCAAATGTTGCTAAATGTTGCTCTTCTATAAATACTCCACAATAAGCTTCATAAGAGTACAAGGAGTTAGTTCCAATAACTATAATTTTATCATCAAGGCCTAGCTCATTAATTCGTCTAAACAGATTTACTAGCACATTTGGAACTCTTGATATTTTTGTAAATTTATTTATTTTTTCATTTTTTAGCAATAAATCTTTACTCTGTTTAAGCGATAGTTTCATCTCTTTTTTTTGTCTATTAAATGCTTCAAATATTTCGAGTGTTTCTTTACTTTTTCTACCCAATGAAACTCTTTTTTTAGTGTCAAGGCACTCTTTAAATAGGTACTCTTTATCTTGTGACTTGTTCCAACCCATCCTAAATCTAAATGACTTGTTATATCTAACTTGCTTCTCAAGATAACTTCTATATTGCATCTCAGAATTAATATATGTCTTTCTTTGATCATCACTATATTCTACAAAATAAAATTCCATTTAAAGCCCTTATAAGTGCCTAACCATAATAGATAGTTTAAAGGTTATTGTACTATTTTTATCGATTTTTAGCAAAAATAGTACAATTTATATTTTTTAAGAACTAAATTAGTGAAAATTATGAGTTATAAAGCTTCATTCTCTTTATTGCAACTCTTGCAGATGCCTTTAAATATCATCGCATTTACAAGATAGCCTTTTAGCTCTATTGGGTGAACATTTTGTAGGCACTCTATTTTATTGCAACTATTGCATATAAAGTGTGCATGCGGAGTGTTGTGAATCTCGTAATATCTTTTTTTGTCATTAGATTCAAAACTATTAATGATGGATGCTTCCTCAAATTTTGAAACATTTCTATAAAAAGTTGCCTTATCCATACTAATTTTGTCTTTTACGTCTTCAAACGATATAGGCTTCTGCTCATCTTCAAATATATCTAAAAGTTCTTGACGTGCAGAAGTGAGTTTTAATTTTTTTGGTGAATTGTCTTGGTCTGTTTTCATGATGTGATTTTATCTGCATTTATCTTTTAGAAATATTATAAGTGCGACTAAGTTGCATTTAAGTGCCTACTAGTTAAAATTTCATTTATAAAAAAAGGAAATAATATGCCAAAAGTTCTATTTTTAGCCATTTTACTGCTTAGTACAATAACTTATGCTAAACCAGTTATCGTTGTGAGCATACTTCCAGAAAAAACCTTTGTGCAAAAAATTGCAAAAGATATGTTTGAGGTAGAAGTAATGGTAACACCAGGAAGTTCTCCGCACTCTTATGAGCCAAAAGCTTCACAGATGAGAGCGATTTCAAAAGCTGCGCTCTACTTTAGCATAGGAGTTGAGTTTGAAAAAGCTTGGATAAAAAGGTTTCAGTCACAAAACTCTACTTTAAAGTTTATAGACCTTAGTGCAAATATCAAAAAAATAGAGATGGTTAAACATCATCATGGAGATGACCATCATGATGGTAATAAGTTAGATCCACATACTTGGACATCGCCTAAAAATGTTCTACTTATGGCAGAGACTATTTATGCTTCGTTGGTAAAACTAGACCCTAAGAACAAAGATTACTATAACTCTAACTTCACTGAGTTTGTAAAAGAGATTAAAGAGACTGATGCGAAGATTAGAAGTAGTTTAAAAAATGTACTTCCAAAGAGTAAGTTTATGGTTTTTCATCCATCATGGGGCTACTTTGCAAATGAGTACAATTTAATCCAAATAGCAGTAGAAGTTGAGGGTAAAAAACCAAAACCAAAAGAGTTGATAGAGATTATAAATGAGGCAAAAGAGGAAAAAGTAAGAGTCATTTTTACACAACCTGAATTTTCTGATAAAAGTGCGAAAATTATTGCTAAAGAGCTTGATATTGGTGTTGTGAAAATTTCACCTCTAAATCCAAACTGGTCTGCAAACTTAATTAATATGGCGAAAAATATTGCAAAATAGTACTAAGTCAACTATTTTAATAGAAATTTTTATGCCGTTTAAAAGAGAGATATGAAAAAAGTTATTTTTCTTTTTCTTTTTCTAGCTTTTAATACTCCTCTCTTTTCTTGTGCAACCTGCCAGCTCATGATACCAACTGCTGGGGTTTCAATTAATGTAGATATGAATGATACAAAATTACAAAAATTAGCTCTTGAGTGGAAATTTTCAGATGCTTACACAAAAGAGTTGATGATTCAATATGATAAAAACAAAAACAAAAAACTCGACAAAGAAGAGCTAAACACTATCCTTGAAGCGATGCTTAAGTATCTTAAACCCAAAGAGATGCTTACACAAATAAGCTATTTCAAAGAGGACGCAAACGCCACTAATCTCAAACCGCAGTACAAGAACTTCACACTTGTTGTAAAAAATGAGCATCTGAATTTTAGATATGATGCACTTTTAAATCAAAATATAGAAGCAGACTCATCGCTCTCTTTTAATTTTGCAGATGATGAAAAATTTTTTAGTTTTGCAATAGTAAATATGAAAATTCACGGTACACAACTAATATATACTCAAAACATCTACCTTTTTGCAGCTTTTATTCTTTTTAATGACACAGAGTCTAAGGCTCCTGCTAAAATTCAAAATGAAGAAGATACACTTAGTCAAGACCAGCTTGTAAAGTCGCAAGAACCTACACTGCAAGAAAATATTTTACAAAAGAGTATTGCAAAAATAAAGTCTCTATTTGAGTCTGTAAAAGAGGAAAAAAATACACTCTCATTTATGCTTTTACTCTTTTTTGCTTACATTTATGGTCTTGTACACGCCCTTGGTCCTGGACATGGGAAAACTCTTGTAGCGAGTTACTTTTTTTCAAATGAGCGTTCTTATTCAAAGGCTCTTTTTGTCTCTCTTGCAATTGGTGTTGTACACACTTTTTCAGCGTTTATACTTACACTAATTATCTACTTTTTTGTAAATACTTTTTTAGCATCCTTTTTAGATGATACTGTTTATTACACAACAAAAATCTCTGCACTCATCATTATATCTATAGCGCTTTATCTCTTTTACACAAAATATAGAGCCTATAGACAACTCAAACTAGCGAGTAAAAAGCCCGAATTTAACTTTAGTACAACTCCACATATTTCATCATGTGCTTGTAACTCTTGTAAAGTGGAAAACAACTCTACTGATGTGGCACTCGTCATTTCTGCGGGTATCATTCCATGCCCAGGAACAACAACCATTTTTATTTTTGCACTCTCTCTTGGTCTCTACTATGTAGGGTTTCTATCTGCATTTGTTATGAGTTTGGGAATGAGTACAATTATCTTCATCTCTGCTTTGCTGAGTGTAACTTTGAGAAAAAAAAGCTCCAATTCAAACAGTAAGCTTAAAAAATATTTTGAGTATGCAAGCCTATTTATAATATTTGGGCTTGGAGTTACTCTTCTTCTCTCTTAGATTTAAACATTTGTATTAATAGATATTGAGCCTAGAACTTCAAACTTAGCATTTGTATCTATTTCTGCGTGAGATAGTGTTACTAAGTGCCTGACCATAATAGATGACATATTCAATGAAATGAGAAGCTACAATCTGCTTCGTTAAAACCTCTTGAGGCACAATAAGTGCAACTGCGAGGTTTTGCCTCACAGCTTATAGCTTCTCTTTTCATTGAATA
>JAYEGD010000059.1:0-4669 GCA_034658915.1 Campylobacterota bacterium
AATCAAAACTTTACAACTATAGGCTATCCAAATGAGCTAGGACAAGCTATCTTAAATATTGTCAACAATGGTAAAGATGCTTTAGTAGAGAATGATGTCGAAGCTAAAAAAATTGAGATAAATTTAGAGCAAATAGAAAATGAAATTGTTTTAAACATAAGTGACAATGCAGGTGGAATACCACAATATATTATCGATAGGATATTTGACCCATATTTTTCAACAAAAGAGGAAAAAAATGGTACAGGATTAGGACTTTATATGACAAAGATAATTATAGAAGATCACATGGGTGGTAAAATAAAGGTTAAAAATAGTGAAACTGGTGCAGTATTTAGTATAAAACTAAAACTATAGGGCTGTTCCACAACCTGTAGTTTTTGGAACTTATTAAAATACGAATGAAACTATTGAGCTATGATATAGTTTTAATAATTATCTGTTACTGAAATAAAACACTGATAATTTACTATTTTTGCATAAATAATCGATGTTTTGACGTTTAATATAGCAAAAGTAGTATATTAAAGCTCAACAGCTTACAATCTTTCATAAATTAATTGTATCTAAATATATTTGACTATCATATTATTTTGTACTATAATACAAAATATATTTTACTAAATTAGTATAGGAATGAAAATGATAGAACAATTACAACTACTTTCAAATCAAATCTTATCTCAAAAGGTACCTGAATATAAAAGATTTCTATTTGATAAGATTGACTTTAACGAACGTCTTATAGGTGTACTAGGCTCTCGTGGCGTAGGAAAGACAACTATACTACTCCAATATTTACATACTGTTTTTAAAGAAAAGAAAACACTCTATATTATGGCAGACCACCCACTTGTGGTTGAACTTGGACTTTTTACTATAGCAGATGAGTTTCAAAAAAAAGGTGGAGAGGTTTTAATCATTGATGAGATACATAAGATTAAGAACTTTGAGATAGATTTAAAATTAATTTATGATAGCTTTTTCTCTTTAAATGTTGTTTTTACAGGATCAAATGCGATTGCGATTGACAATGCTAAAGCTGACTTAAGTAGGCGTGCTGTCATACATAGATTACCAGTACTGTCATTTAGAGAGTTTTTAGAACTGGAAACGAAAGAGAAGTTTGAGCCTCTTTCTTTAAACGATATACTTCAAAACCATACATCACATGCAATAGAAGTTTTATCAAAAGTAAAACCATTTGCATATTTTGAAGAGTATCTAAAAAATGGTGCATATCCTTTTTATACAAGTTCTAAACATAGTTATATTCAAAAGCTACTGAGTGCCTCAATGCAGATTTTGGAAACTGATCTCCCTATGATTTATACCATTGATCATGATAAGATTAATTCTCTTAAGAAGATGATGATAATGCTTTGTCAAAGTGAACCGTATGACATCAATATCTCGAAGCTTTGTGGAGCAGTAGAGCTTAACCAAAGAACACTGTATAAATATTTGGGAATTTTACAAGCAGCTGGACTGGTAAGAATACTTGGTGCAAAATCAAGTGGTGTCAGTATCATATCAAAACCTGAAAAGTTGTATCTAGATAACACAAATCTATTTTCAATATTTTGTGACAGTCCAAAACTTGGAACACTAAGAGAAACATTCTTTGCTTCAGCGGTATCATATCAACATAGTATAAACTATCCAAAAAGTGCTGATTTCATCTTGGACGAACAATATACCTTTGAAGTAGGTGGAAAAGATAAAAGCTTTAAACAGTTAAAGGATGTTAAAGAGGGGTATATTGTAGCGGATAATATAGAGATTGGCGTTGATGATAAGATTCCACTTTGGTTATTTGGGTTTTTGTATTAATGAAGATAGTTGATTTAATAAGTGCCTGACCATAATAGATGACATATTCAACAACATTTAAAAGGTTTAGATTCAAGGCGAACTTTACTTGGCGATGCTAGCATCGTTAAGTGAAGTTCAACGCAGAAGATGAATCTTTTAAATGTTGCCCGTAGGGTGAAAAGATAAGCTACAATCTGCTTCGTTAAAACCTCTTGAGGCACAATAAGTGCATCTGCGAGATTTTGCCTCACAGCTTATAGCTTCTCTTTTCATTGAATATGTCATCTATTATGGTCAGGCACTTAAGTGTGAAGTAGAATTAAACCCTCTAACGAATCCTCCCAAATTAAATATACCTTAATTGCTATAGAACCCTGCTGTAGGCGTATGTAGAGGATATTTGAATATTTTCTTTTCGTGACTACACTTATTTTAATTTCAGAAATTTATGTAATCTCTCATTTAAACACCTCTACTTTTAGAATTTTGTACTTGTTACTTGAATGTTCAATAAATAAAACATCTTCTAAACTCTCTATTGCATCATTAATTTCAGAGCTTATTATAGTCTCAAAAAAAACATCTTTTCTATTTAAATAGAGAACTTTACATGTAGAGCTTTGTTCTAATTTTTTAATATCTTCTAGTGTGTATGTTTTTACATCAAACTCTAATGAGGCTGCGGCATTTTTACTGTTTAAAGAGAGTTTTTGGTAGTTCGAACCACTAACAATTTCACAACTCTCATCTACATGTAAAAGACGTTTAATTACTTCACTAGGGTTGCTAACTAAATCTACACAACCTAGTATTGCATCTTTTTTAGATGAGTTAATTGATGCATAAATAGAGATTAGCGTATTTATAAAAGTGAAATTATCTGAAATTTGGAAGATGTTTTTACCCTTTACATGTAAAGAGGTTGCAACATAGTAGCTTGTAGTATTTCCTAGCATATTAATAAAATCAACAGGTCTAACAGAGTCACCATTTTTTAAAACATAGTTATTTGTTTTTAGCAAAATATCAATATTTCCTACACCACTTGTAATGTATAGCTCATCTTTTTCATCTACATGTACTCTTCGTTTTAACCTTTGAGCGCCTAATATTGCGAGGTTTATGAACTCATCTTTTCGTCTTGTATCTTGAGAGTATTTCTGCTTTAACTCTTTTTTTATATCAATATCTTCTCTATCACTTCTGTAGCTAGAAGTCGCTTTTACATAGAGTTTCATAAATGCTCTTTTTGAATAATTAAAGATGTATTACTTCCACCAAAACCAAAATAGTTTAACATAAAAGTACCACTTTTACACGCAATATGCTCTTTAAGTGGAGAGTAGTTTTCATAAATTGGCTCGTTACAGTTTAAACTTTTAGGAATAAAACCATCATCAATTGCACCAATAAAAATAGCCAACTCTAATGCACCACAAGCACCCAGTGTGTGACCAATGTATGGTTTTAGAGCAGTAAATAAAACATCTTGAGTAAAAAGCTCTCTTATTGCATTTATTTCAGCAATATCATTTGTAGCTGTTCCTGTGGCATGAGCTTTTACTGCAGTAATGTTCCCTTTTTTTAAATTCAATTTTTTTAGACTATTTTGCATTACATCTAAAAACTCACTACCATCTTCACTAACTGAGGTGATAGTTGTAGAGTTACAGTTAGTAAAACCTCCACAAAGTAGCCAGCTAGACTTTTTATTTGAAACTAAAATAGCAGCGACTCCCTCTCCTAAAATTAATCCCTCTCTGTTTTTATCAAATGATTTTAATGAAGTTGGTGAGAGTAGGTTCATAGAGCTAAAGCCACTGCTCATAGTCTTAGAGTATATCTCTACACCGACTACAACTACATTTTCAAAAATCTTACTTTTAATAAAATTAGATGCTTCTAAAAGAGCATTTGCACTAGATGTACAAGCTGTGTTTATGCTCATTGTAAACTCATTTAGACCAAACTCATAAGCCAACTCTTTTGCATAAGTATCAATACTTCTTTTACATGTAGAGTACTCTTTTCTTTTGTGTGCATAACAGCTATCTTCAATTGCATCAGTTATGTTCAAGTCAGCTAAAGATGTTCCTATAAAAATTGCGGTTGAAGCTCTTTGTTTGGTACTTAAATTAGTAACTACTTTTTCAACAACATCACGTAGCGCTTTATAGATAGAGCTTTGATTCTCTTCAACTCTATTTTCTAGTAGGTAGTATGGTATTGTAATCTCTTCATTTAACCTTTTGCTCTGTATGTTTGAAACTTCTATTTGCTCATTTTTAATAGCACTAATTGTACTTTTTAAATCACCTTGAGAGGAGTTTATTGCATAGTTTTGAATGTAAATTTTATCCATTTGTCTCTTCAACGTATTGTGCTAATTTTTCAATTGTTGTGACTCTATTTCTAAACTCTTTTGTGTCTGCTAATCTAATATTAAATCTATTTTGCAGACCCATAGAGATTTGCAGTGCATCTAGTGAGTCTAACTCTAAGAGGCATTTGTCGCTAAATAGCTCTATATTATCATCAATATCTTCAGGGTATATATCCTCTTTTTCACACTCTTGAATTATCATTACTTTTAAATCATACTTTAGTTTATCAAAATCCATTACAATCCTCTACTTATTCTAAGTTTTAATACCACCATAGAAATAGCTAAACACAATGCTCCAAATAAAAAAAGCATAGCGCTATTGAGTGCAACCTCTTCAACACCTGCACTTCGTATGAAAATATCTAAAAAAGAGTCTAATCCCCATGACATAGGCGAAATATTAGCTAACTCTTGCATACTATGTGGCATAATAAATTTTGGTACCATTACGCCACCAATTGCTCCTAG
>JAYEGD010000060.1:0-17447 GCA_034658915.1 Campylobacterota bacterium
GTGATTGAATATCCACTTTCACTTTTAATAACCTTACTAACCAAAGATGTTGATATGTTTAAATAGTTTGCTATGCTAACTTAATTTACACCCCTGTGATTGAATATCCACTTTTGTGTGAAAAAAAGATTTGTTAAAAAAATTGGTGCCTACATTTGGTGAAATCCCTGTTTTTAGGGCTATAAGTTTGATTATATCTAAAAATTTCTGAAATTAAAATAAGTGTAGTCACGAAAAGAAAATATTCAAATATCCTCTACATACGCCTATAACATGGTTCTATAGCGATTAAGGTATATTTAATTTGGGAGGATTCATTGAAAACTATCCTATCATTTTTTTCATTTAACTCTAGTAGCGAAAAACCTATACTATGTCGAGCCTATATCTAAACCCAAAACTTTTTTATTATTATCTGACACAATTACTCCATTTAAAATTATTTACTCAATAACTTTAAATTATGAGTTGCAAGAATACTAGCACAGTTGAAATAAACAAATAATAAAAATATAATATTGTTTAGTTATAATCTCGGCGATTGTAAACACAAAAAATTTAAAGTTTACATCAATAAGGAAAATCGATGACAAAAGAGTATATTTTTACCTCAGAGTCTGTAACAGAAGGTCATCCTGATAAGATGGCAGATCAAATTAGTGATGCAATTCTGGATTATATTATTGAGCATGATACATCTGCTCGTGTAGCTTGTGAGACAGTTGTGTCTAATGGCTTTTGTGTAATTGCAGGAGAGTTAAAGACTACTGCTTACGCGCCAATGCAAGAGATTGCACGTGAAGTAATTCGCGATATTGGTTATACTGATGCTAAGTATGGTTTTGACCACCGTTCTGCGGCTGTTTTAAATGGTATTGGTGAACAATCTCCAGATATTAATCAAGGAGTTGATCAAGAAGATGGCGAAATTGGTGCTGGAGATCAGGGCTTAATGTTTGGTTATGCTTGTAAAGAGACACCAGAACTTATGCCTCTACCAATTCATTTAGCTCACCGTTTAACTGAAAGATTGGCACAAGTGCGTAAAGATGGAACAATATCTTACTTACGCCCTGATGGAAAAGCACAAATTAGTGTTAAGTATGTAGATGACAAACCAGTATCTGTAGGAACTGTTGTAGTCTCTACTCAGCACCATGATGATGTTGACCAAGAAAAACTTCGTGAAGATATTATTAATGAAGTAATTAAAAAGGTAATTCCAGCAGAGCTTTTAGATGATGATGTAATTTATCACATTAACCCTACAGGAAAATTCGTAATTGGTGGACCTCAAGGTGATGCTGGATTAACTGGTAGAAAAATTATTGTAGATACTTATGGTGGAAGTTGTCCTCATGGCGGTGGCGCATTTAGTGGAAAAGATCCTACTAAAGTAGATAGAAGTGCAGCTTATGCGGGCAGATGGGTAGCAAAAAACCTTGTAGCTTCTGGTGTGTGTGAGAGAGCAACTATTCAAGTAGCATATGCTATTGGTGTTACTGCCCCTGTGTCTATAATGGTAAATACTCATGGAACTGGTATAGTTGAAGAGGAGAAAATTGAGAGTTGTGTTAAAGAGCTTTTTGACTTAAGCCCTAAAGGTATTATCGACTCACTTGATTTACTTCGCCCAATCTACAGAAAAACTGCAGCTTACGGTCACTTTGGTCGTGAGGATGACGATTTTACTTGGGAAAAAACAGACAAAGCAGATGCTATTAAAGAGTATTTAAGTATCAAATAACTCTATTACATGTAAAGTTTGCTAATTTTTAGCAGACTTTAATTTTGATGTTGATATAGTTTTTAATCACAATTTTAAGGAATAAAAATGGCAGTTTTAATTTTAGATACATGTATTAACTGTGGCGCTTGTATTGATGAGTGTCCTACTGAAGCAATCGTTGATGAGGATGATAATCCTACAGATGAGGAGATATATTACGTTCATGGTGACAAATGTGTAGAGTGTGTTGGTCATCATGATGAACCAGCTTGTGCTACTGCTTGTCCTACTGAGGGATGTATTGTTTGGGACGCTATAGGTGAATCTCCAACTCATCGTGAAGATATTGGCGAAGATGCACGTTCATCTCAACAAGCTATTGTAGAGTAGTCTTTACAAATATTTTTACACTATTATGCTGAGTTTTACTCGGCATAACTCTCTTTTTTTAACCACTTTTTAAACTTTAATACAAAATCAACAATTTTTTAGATATAATTGCGCCTCAAATTACATTATTAGTAGGAGTATTGATGGAACGTACACTTTCAATCATCAAACCAGATGCAGTAGCAAAAGGTGTTATAGGTAAAATTTTGGATCGTTTTGAAAGCAATGGCTTAAGAGTTGCAGCGACTAGAAAAATTCAACTTTCACGTCAAGATGCAGAGCAATTTTATGCAATTCATTCAGAACGCCCATTTTTCAATGACTTAGTAGAGTTCATGATTAGTGGTCCAGTTGTAGCAACTGTTTTAGAGGGTAAAAATGCAATGCAAGTTAACCGTGACTTAATGGGTGCAACTAATCCTAAGGAAGCAGAAGCTGGAACAATTCGTGCAGATTTCGCTGAAAACATTGATGCAAATGCAGTTCATGGAAGTGATAGCGTTGAAAATGCAGCAATCGAAATTAAATTTTTCTTTTCTGATAGAGATATTTCATAATAAAACTTTATGGAAATAGCATTTAGAAAAATAGGTAAATCACCTCAGAACTTTGAATTAAAGAGTGATTTACTTACATTTAAAGGAACTATTAGATATGATTGCGCAAATTTGTTGCTATTAAATGCAAGAATTGAAGGTCAAATCTCACTAAATTGTGATATATGTGCGCAAGATTACACTGCTCAAATTGATGAAAATATAGAACTTTTCATTAGTGATGGTATCTATGATGGAGACAACATGGATGTAATTGAAGCACAAAACTCAATAGTTAATTTAGATGAAATATTCAACTCCGAAGTAGAGTTGTACAAAAATGACTACCACACTTGCAATAGTTGCAAATAAGTAGTTAAAAACCAACCATTGACATAAATGTCAAAAATATAGTAAAAAGGATAATAAATGGCAGTACCTAAAAGAAGAGTGTCGCACTCACGTTCAGCTAAACGTAGAACACACTATAAAATCCAACTTGCACGTCCAGTTAAAGACTCAGATGGAACATACCGTCTTCCACACCATGTTAACCCAACAACTGGTGAGTATAAAGCTTAGATGGTAAAAATTGCAATAGATGCAATGGGTGGGGACTTTGGTCCCGAACCAATTGTTAGAGGTGCGATAGACGCGATAAAGAAAAAAAGATACATTCCTATCTTAGTTGGTAGAAAAGTAGAAATTTTGCCTTTATTACCAAAGGGTTATAAAGACAAGATTTTAATTGTTGAAGCAGATGATGTAATATCTATGTCAGACTCAGCAACAGATGCACTAAAGCGTAAAGATAGCTCAATCTATAAAGCAGTTGAATTAGTTAGAAATGGTGAAGCAGATGGCATAGTTTCTGCTGGTCATAGTGGTGCAACAATGAGTTTAGCAACACTTAGACTAGGACGCTTAAAAGGAGTTGCTCGCCCTGCTCTTGCAACGCTTATGCCAACAAAAGGTTCTAAAAAGAGTATTTTACTTGATGTTGGAGCTAATGTAGATTGTAAAGCTTCACATTTAGTAGAGTTTGCAATTATGGGACACCACTACGCTAAAGATGTGCTAAATATTCCTAAGCCTATTATGGGAATGCTCGCTAATGGTGAAGAGGAGTCAAAAGGTAATGAAGTCACAAAAGAGGCTAATGCTTTACTGAAAGGGTATGATGGCTACAGAGGAAATGTTGAGGGTAACAACATCTTTGATGGAAGCTGTGATGTAATTGTATGTGATGGTTTTATTGGAAATCTAGTTTTGAAAACTTCAGAGGGAGTTGCCTCTACAATTAGTCTTTTAATAAAAGATTACATTAGAAAATCTCCAATTGCAATTACTGGTGCACTCTTAATGAGAAAAGTTTTTAAACTTCTCAAAAAACAGATAGATTATGCAGAGATTGGTGGAGCACCACTTTTAGGAATAAAAGGTTGCGTCGTTGTAAGCCATGGAAAAAGTAATTCCAAAGCGATGAAAAATGCAATCTATCAAGCAATTACTTACGCAGATACAAAAATTAATCAACACATAGAGACATCTTTAGAAACTTTTAAAAACAAGGAAGTTTAGTGAATACATGGGCATCTTTTAAATCCATTGGTGCTTATGTACCTGAAAAAATATTAACAAACAAAGACCTAGAAACACTTGTGGATACAACTGATGAGTGGATTACAAAACGCACAGGAATAAAAGAGCGCCATATCGCTGCAAAAGGCGAGACAACAAGTGATATGGGGGCGAAAGCTGCTGCACTTGCTATTGAGAGAGCTGGTATTGAAAAATCTGAAATAGATATGGTAATTTGTGCAACTATATCACCTGATTATTTTAATATGCCATCAACTGCAACTATCATCTCAACAAAATTAGGTCTTGGTCAAATTACTGCATTTGACATCTCTGCTGCTTGTACTGGCTTTGTATATATATTGAGTATTGCAAAAGCTTTTATTGAGTCTGGAATGAAAAAAAATGTTCTTATTGTTGGAGCTGAAAAGTTATCTGCAATTACAGATTATACCGACAGGGGAACATGTATTTTATTTGGTGATGGGGCAGGAGCTGCAGTAATTAGTGCAACTAATAAAAAAGAAGAGGCAATTATTGACATTCATACAGGCTCAGATGGAACATATGCAGATTTGCTAATGAGTCCAAATGGCGGAACAGGTTCTACTCATGATGAGTTAAGCGATGAGAAACAGGTTTGCTACATGAAGATGAAGGGTAATGAGACTTTCAAAGTTGCAGTTAGAACACTAACAAAAGATGTTGTAGATATTTTAAAAAGTAACTCTATTGAGAGTAGTGCGATTGATCACTTTATTCCACATCAAGCGAACTATAGAATTATAAAAGCTGTTGGTGACGCACTAAAACTAGATGAAAAGCAAGTTGTTTTGACTGTACATAAGTATGGTAATACATCTGGTGCTTCAATACCTATGGCAATTAACGATATGTTTGAGAGCAAAAAACTAAAAAAAGGCGAATTAATGCTACTTGATGCCTTTGGTGGTGGTTTAACATGGGGAAGCGCACTAGTTCCTTTTAATGGTTAAAAATGGAAATATTCCAAAATGAGCTTATTAAGATTAAGCTCGAACCTCACAATAATCCTTGGTTAATAATCTTCACACAACGCAAAATCAAAGAGTTCTCTCAAGCTTCAGATGAAGAGAAGATAGAGATTTTTAAATATCTTGATATTATTGAAAAAGAGATGCTCTCATACTTCAAGCCTGAGAAGATTAACATAGCATCATTTGGTAATATGTTGCCACACCTACATTGGCACATACAAGCAAGATTCAAAGATGATGAGTACTTTCCAAACCCTCTATGGGGTGAGCGTCAGCGTGATTTACATGTAGAGATAAAACCGATAGAATTTTTTATTGAAAATTTAAAAAACAGATTATGAAAATATCTCATCTAAAACAGATTGTTAAACATCTGCAACAATACAGTAAAATTGTAGCAATATACAGAGTTGAAGATACAATAATTAAAATTGTTTTTGACAAAGATGAGACATATTACTTTGATTTAAAAAAGGGTGCATCTTACATTTTCAAATCAGAGACACTACTTAGAACAAAATTCTACAAAGCACCATTTGATGTTATTTTGGCAAAATATTTTAACCACTCTAAAATTATTAACATTACTCAGCCACTAGAAGATAAAGTAATACATGTAGAAGTTTCTCAAAATGGAAGCTACAAAGAGAGAAAATTTATACTATCTTTAGAGTTTACTGGAAAAAATACCAATGCAATAATTATTGATGAAAACAACATAATTGTAGAGGCGCTACGCCATATTGACAGCTCTAAAACCTACAGAGAAGTAAGACCAAATGTAGAGCTTTTACCTCTTCCAGCACTAACATTTGAACCAAAAAATTATGAATTAAAAGATGTTAATAGATACCTTTATAATACATATAATAGTGAAATTAATAAAAAACTCGCATCATTAAAATCACAAAAAATAAAACTTCTTCAAAAACAGTTAAACTCTTTGGAGAAAAAACTTTCAAATTTAGCAGATGAGAAGAGACTACATGTAGAGCTAGCCAAAAAGAGCAGTATAGCGAACATTATTCTTGCAAATATTCATAATATAAAACCATACTCTAAAACTCTTGAACTCTACGATTTTGAGGGTAACTTAATCACCATTACATTAGATAAAGAGTTTTCATCGCCATCACAAATGAGTCAATACTACTTTAATCAAACAAAAAAAATAAAATCCAGAATTGAGAATAGTCATATAGAAAAAGATAATTTGGAGCAAAAAGTGAATCATCTAAGACACTTTATTAAAAGCGTAGAAGATACAACTAATATTTCTCAAATTAATCTATTATTTCCCTCCATAAAACTTCTAAAAAAAACTGAGCAAGATAGCTCGATAGAGGTTTTCTTTATAGATGGCTATAAAGTTATGCTAGGCAAAAACGAGAGAGGAAATATTGCACTTTTGAAAAATGCAAAAGCTAGAGATATCTGGCTACACTTAAAAGACAAACCCTCTACACATGTAATAATTGTTACCGACAAACAAAATATCCCTTTACATGTAATAGAACAAGCCGCTATTTTGTGCGCACAATTTTCTACATTTGATAAAAGTGCCATAGAGGTCGATTATACACCTAGACGTGAGGTAACAATTCAAAATGGAGCGAATGTTCTGTACAATAAGTACAAAACTATTACTGTAAAACCATAACTACAAGGATGTGTGATGATTGGTCCAGTCGCAAGTACTATTTATGTAAATCAACAAACAGCCGCTGTTGCAAGTGAAAATACTAGTATGAATAATAGGTTAGACTTGCAACAAAATGCTGCTGCATTAGCGGCTAGTGCAAAACAAGAAGAGGTTGAAGAAACTCGTCCAACTGAAGAGAATGAAGATATAAATGAAGAGAAAGAGCATCAAAAGCATGAAGCTGAAGATGAGCAAAAACGCTCACCTAAAAAAGAGGACGATGACGAAGAGAGTGAAAACGAGTTTCACCTCGACATAAGAGTCTAAGAGATATTCTCTTCTAACTCTTTCAATCTCTTATCTGTAAAAAATGTTCCAAATGGAATTAGTGATGCAATGAAAAATATAACGCTATCTTTAGTCGAAAATTTGTAACGCTGTGCTGCTTGCATTAATAAAATTATAAAAATAATAAACAGAATTCCATGTATCATTCCTACTATCTTAGTTGCTGCTAAAATTCCTAAAGCATACTTCATAGGCATTGCAATAAAAAGAAGTATCAAATATGATATGCCCTCAATAAAACCAATAATCCTAAACTTACCAATTAAATCACTATGTATATTTTGTAAAATCACAATATTAACCTTTTTTTTCGTAATCATATCACTACATGTAAAAGATAATATAATAATTAATATTACACTATTTTATTTTATACTTTTTAAAGAAAATAAAAAAAAATTTAATTCTCGAAAACAGAGTTTTTGTAGCTTTAGGGGGTTGTAGTGCGTAACATCAGATGATTAAAGCAACTGCTTAGTAATATTTAGGCAAAATATTGAAATTTTTTTAAGGTAAAGTAATAATGGATAAAATTGCTATTAAGCATAATGATGAGATAGTTGACTTACAAACTGCACAATCGTTAGGTGTTGATGGTGAAGCAGTTGGGCTTGACAACTCTGCTGAGTCACTAGAGATTCTTCGCCACTCTACTGCTCACTTGATGGCACAAGCTATTAAGTCTCTCTACCCAGAAGCTAAGTTTTATGTTGGACCTGTAGTAAAAGAGGGTTTTTACTATGACTTCAAAGTTGATTCTGAAATAGGTGCGAGTGACTTAAAACGTATTGAAAAACAGATGATTTCACTTGCTAAAAAGAAGTATGAAATTGAACGCTATGAGATTACAAAACAAGAAGCTATTGAGAAGTTTTCACAAGATGAGCTAAAACAAGCAGTTCTTAAAAACATTCCATCTGATACAGTTTCAATTTACAAACAAGGTGAGTTTGAAGATCTATGTCGTGGTCCTCATGTTCCCAATGTAAAGATGTTACGTTTTTTTAAACTACTTAAAATAGCTGGTGCTTATGTTGGTGGAGATAGTAAAAATGAGATGATTACTCGTATTTACGGTATCACATTTGCAGATAAAGAGTCACTAATGGCTCATATGACAATGCTAGCTGAAGCGGAAAAACGTGACCATAGAAAACTAGGCAATGAGATGAAACTCTTTACTTTCCGTGAAGAAGTTGGTGCTGGTTTTCCAATTTGGCTACCAAATGGTGCAAGACTTCGCTCACGTTTAGAAGATTTACTATTCAAAGCACATAGAAAAAGAGGCTACCAGCCTGTTCGTGGTCCAGAGATGTTACGCTCTTCACTTTGGGAGAAATCTGGACACTACCAAAACTATGGCGAAAATATGTACTTTACGAAAATTGATGAGTTGGAGTTTGGTGTAAAGCCCATGAACTGTGTAGGGCATATTAAAGTTTATGAGGATGAGCTTCACTCTTATCGTGATCTACCAATTAAGTACTTTGAGTATGGTGTTGTTCATCGTCATGAGTTAACAGGCGCACTTCATGGTCTGTTTCGCGTAAGAGAGTTTACACAAGATGATGCACATATCTTTTGTACAGTTGATCAAATTGAAGAGCAGATTATTGAAGTTGTTGATTTCGTAGATAAAATTATGAAAACTTTTGAGTTTAACTATGACATGATGGTCTCAACTAAGCCTGAAAAAGCTGTTGGTGATGATAAAGTTTGGGATATCGCAACAGATGCACTTAAAAATGCTCTTGATAAAAACAACCTAGTATATGGAATTGATGAGGGTGGTGGAGCATTTTATGGACCAAAAATTGATATAAAAATCACAGATGCTATTGGACGCGAATGGCAATGTGGTACAGTTCAGTTAGATTTTAACCTTCCTGAGCGTTTTGAGCTAGAATACAACGAAGAAAATAATGAAAAAACGCAACCTGTTATGATTCATAGAGCAATTTTAGGTTCTTTTGAGCGTTTTATTGGTATATTAACAGAACATTACGCAGGTGAATTCCCTATGTTTGTGGCACCTACGCAAGTTGCAATCGTTCCAATTGCTGAAACTCACAACAATTATGCAAAAGAGTTAAGCAATAAACTACTTGATATCAATGCAGATAGTGAACTTTTCAACAAAAACGATAGTTTAAATAAACGTATTCGTCAAGCTGAAAAGACAAGAGTTCCAATGGTAGCAATTATTGGAGACGAAGAGATTGAGAGCAGAAGTGTCTCTATTCGCGATAGACGTACAAGAGAGCAATATACTCTAAGCGAAGAAGAGTTTTTAAAATTAATTCAAACTAAAATAAATGAGGTACATTTTTGAGTAAAAAAGACCAGGTCATAATGAATGATGACATTAGAGCAACAGAACTACGCTGCGTAGTTGATGGTGGCGAAGCATTAGGAATTGTTCCTTTTGATGAAGCTATGGAAAAAGCTAATGAGCTAGGATTAGATTTGGTTCTAATTTCACCAGATGCAAAACCGCCAGTTGCCAAAATTATGGACTATGGTAAATACAAATACCAAGAAGAAAAAAAGAAAAAAGAGCAGCGTAAAAATCAAGTTAAAATCGATGTAAAAGAGATTAAACTATCTGTTAAAATTGCTGATAATGACATTAGCTACAAAGTAAAGCATGCACGTGAATTCTTAATGGCAGGAAAACATGTTAAATTTAGAGTTTTCTTGCGTGGTCGTGAAATGGCTCATCCAGAAGCTGCACGTGAAGTTCTTTTACGTGTTTGGCCAATGGTAGAGGATTTAGCTGTAATGGATAAATCTCCACGTCTTGAGGGGCGCTACTACAATATGTTAACACTTCCTAAAAAATAGGTTGATTAACTCCATTGAATTAAATGAGCAAACTGCTCATTTTTCAATCCTTTCATACAAAATTATAAAAAAAATACCTTAAGCTTATTTAAGATATAATTCCACCAATTTTATTACAAAACTAGGAGCTAATATGGCATTATTAGAAGATATTACAGAAGTTGTTGTTGACCAACTAAGCGTTAACGCTGATGAAGTTAAAGCAGATTCAAAATTTGTTGAAGATTTAGGCGCGGATAGCTTAGACGTTGTTGAGTTAGTAATGGCTCTTGAAGAGAAGTTTGACATTGAAATTCCTGATGACGAAGCAGAAAGTATTCAAACTGTTCAAGATGTTGTTAACTACATAGAGAGCAAGCAGTAGAACTAATTTATAACTAGGGTAGCCTCTAGTTATATTTTACAAATCTTTTTAGTTAAGAGATTTGTAAAATATAATTAATGGAGCATTATTTGAGAAGAGTTGTAGTAACTGGCATGGGAATGATTAATGCGGTAGGTAACGATAAAGAGAGTTCATTTAAAGCAATATGTGATGGTGTATGTGGAATTGGTGATATAACAATTTACGAAAAAGAGAGTACATCTGTTCATATTGCTGGAGAAGTTAAAGATTTTGACCCATCTACTGTAATGGCTCCAAAAGAGGTAAAAAAAGCTGATAGATTTATTCATTTAGGACTAAAAGCTGCTCAAGAGGCTATGCAAGATGCATCAATTGGTGAAGATGTTGATAGAGAGCGATTTGGAATAAGTGCAGCATCTGGAATTGGTGGGCTACCTGCAATTGAGAAAAACTCTGTAATTCTCAATACAAAAGGTGCTCGTAGAATTTCTCCATTTTTTATTCCATCAGCTTTGGTTAATATGCTTGGTGGTTTTGTAACAATCGAACATGAGCTAAAGGGTCCAAACCTATCATGTGTAACTGCATGTGCAGCAGGTACTCATGCAATAGCAGAAGCCTCTAAAACAATTATGTGTAATGGTGCTGAACTAATGTTAGTAGTTGCAGCAGAATCGGCTATTACAGGTGTTGGTGTTGGTGGCTTTGCATCAATGAAAGCACTATCAACTAAAAATGACTCTCCAAAAACTGCTTCTCGTCCATTTGATAAAAACAGAGATGGTTTTGTAATGGGAGAGGGAGCTGGAGCTCTTGTTTTAGAAGAGTATGAACACGCTGTTGCTCGTGGCGCTAAAATATATGGTGAAGTTATTGGTTTTGGAGAGAGTGGTGATGCTAACCATATTACAACTCCATCACAAGATGGTCCACTTCGTGCCATGAAAGCAGCATACAAAATGGCAGGAGAGCCTAAAGTAGATTATGTAAATGCTCATGGAACTTCAACTCCAATTAATGATAAAAATGAGACTTTTGGAATTAAAACACTTTTTGGTGGTAAGCAAAATAGCCCAGTAGTAAGCTCTATTAAGGGACAAATTGGTCACTGTTTAGGTGCAGCTGGTGGAATTGAAGCTGTTGTTTCATTGATGGCTATGAGAGATGGGATTTTACCTCCAACAATTAACTATGAGACTCCAGATGAAGAGTGCGATTTAGACTACATTCCAAACAGAGCTAGAAAAGCTGATATAAATGTTGTAATGAGTAACTCATTTGGTTTTGGTGGCACAAATGGTGTTGTTATTTTCAAAAAACTATAGGGAATTTTAATGGCAACATATCTAAATTTTGAAGAAAAAATAAAAAATATACAAGAAGATATTGTTGCAGCAGAGTTACGCAGAGATAACCATGCAGCAGAGATACTAGAAAAAGATTTGAAAAAAGAGGTATCTAAAACATATCAAAACTTATCTCCATATCAAGAGCTACAACTAGCTCGTCATCCTGATCGCCCATACGCGATAGATTATGCAAAAATGCTCTTAGAAGATAGTTATGAAATTCATGGCGATAGACATTTTGCTGATGACAGCGCTATAGTCTGCTATATGGGCTATATTAGCGGCGAAAAAGTGATGGTTATAGGTGAACAAAAAGGTCGTGGTACAAAAAATAAGTTAAAACGTAATTTTGGTATGCCAAACCCAGAGGGCTATAGAAAAGCACTAAGAGCTGCAAAGTTAGCAGAAAAGTTTGATATTCCCGTTTTAATGTTCATTGACACTCCAGGCGCTTACCCTGGACTTGGTGCTGAAGAGAGAAACCAAAGTGAGGCAATTGCTAGAAATCTGCTTGAATTAGCTCAACTAAAAACAGTTACCATTTCAGTGGTTATTGGTGAGGGCGGAAGTGGTGGCGCGCTTGCAATTGGTGTTGCAGATAGACTAGCTATGATGAGATACTCAGTATTTAGTGTAATCTCACCAGAGGGTTGCTCGGCTATTTTGTGGAATGATCCATCAAAAGTTGAAGCTGCTACAAAAGCTCTTAAAATTACTAGTAAAGATTTGAAAGAACTTAAGTTAATTGATGCAATAATTGATGAGCCACTCATTGGAGCGCATAGACAAAAAGCTCAATCAGCTGAAGCAATTAGAGACTATTTTTTAACCTCACTAGAGGAGTTAAGTGAGTTAAGTGAAGATGAACGACTAGAGAGACGCTACCAAAAACTTACATCTGTTGGGGCTTACCTAGAAGAGTAATTAAACAAATCTGATGCTACAACCCCTACTAGAGCATTTTCGGTATTTTTAGTGCATGCTTACTAAAATATATCAGCTCTTCAGTTGTTTTTACACTGCTTGGAAGAAGCTCTAAAAGTTTTATAAATAGTCTAGTGGTTGTAATTACATCGCTCATAGCTCTATGATGTGTTGCATCTACATGTAAACTCAATGACTCATTTAAATAACTCAAGCCATATCTCTGTGAAGCAATTAATCTCTCCGCTAATTTAATAGTACAAAGATGTCTATTTTGAAGCTCACCTATGTTTAATTTTTGAAGTGTTTTTGAGATATACTTGTAGTCAAAATCTGCAGAGTGCGCTACAAATGTGCTATCAGCTAAAAAAACCCTAAACTCTCTCATTACATCTAGTAGCTCTGGCGAATTTTGTGTATCTGTTGCTTTTATTGAAGTAATCATTGTAATATGTTCTGAAATATCACTACACTTTACTAGTGTTTCAAATTTATCAATAATTTTACCATTTTGTAGTTTTATTGCTGCTATCTCTATAATTTGGTGTGTCTCAACAGATGGTCCACTCGCTTCTACATCTACAATGCAAAAAACTTCATCTTTAATATCTCTATGTGCTGTAGCAAAATAGTATCTATCTTTATGCTCTAATATCTCTAAACCTTGAGAGTATAGAAGCTCTAGCTCATAATCTACATTGTCAACTAAATATCCTATATTCTCACTAAAGATACCATTAGTAGAGAGTTTATGGCAATTTTTTTGGTTTAAGAGCATGCTTTAGCATTTTTAATGAAGTCACTCACTTTTTGTGCATCTTTTTTTCCATAACTAGACTCTGTAGAGCTACTTACATCAACACCATAAAATCCATATTTTTGAACCTCTTGCACATTATGCTCATCCAATCCACCAGCTAAAATAATTTTTGAATTGTCTCTATTTTCAAACCACTCTAAATTTACTCTTTTTCCACTTCCACCATAGCTTTCACAATATGCATCTACAAGTCTATACTCATCGCTAAACTTATCTATATCTTCAGCGCATTGAGCTCTTATTACATTAATGTATGGAACTTCTAATTTTTTGTAAAAATTCTCTTCACTACTCTCAAAATGAATTTGAGCTAGTGTAGCTCCACACGCTTTACATGTAGAGTTAATATATGAAGCTCTAGCATTTACAAAAAGCGCTACCTTCTCTACAAATGGAGGAAGTTTAGAGATAATTTCAGCTGCACTATCAATGCTTATATGACGTTTTGATTTTTCATAAAATACAAACCCCAATGCATCAGCTCCAGCGTCTATTGCTTGAAGTGCATCCTCTAGGTTTGTAATTCCGCATATTTTACTCTTTAACATTTTAAACTTTCAAAGACTCTATAGCTTCACTAATATCTTTATGTTTAAAAACATAACTTCCAGCTACACAAATATCTACTCCAGCGTCACTTAATGCTTGAATATTTTTATCATTTACTCCACCATCAACTTCGATTAAACAAGATGGATTTTGTTCATTAATTAGTAATTTTAAGTGCTTGACTTTTTCAATTACATCAATGTAGCTCTGTCCTCCAAAACCTGGATTTACACTCATTACCAACACCATATCTAAATCTTTTAACAAATACTTAATTGCATCTGGGTTTGTATGAGGGTTCAAAACAACCGCTGGCTTAATTCCATAAGAGCGAATTAGCTGAACTAATCTATGAGCATTTTTCTCCTCTTCAATATGAAAAGAGATATATTCAGGTTTTAAGTGTGCAAAAAGTTCAACAAAAAAAGTGTTATTCTCCACCATTAAATGAATATCCAAAGGCTTTGTTGCCGCTTTAGAGATTGCATCTACTACCACAGGTCCAATTGTCAAATTTGGTACAAAATGACCATCCATTACATCTACATGTACTAAGTCACATCCACTATCGCATATCATCTTGACATCACGACTTAAATTGCCAAAATCGGCAGATAAAACACTTGGTGCTACTAACATATTATTAAATCCTTTTACTATTATTAATTGATGTTACGCCCCCTAAAGCTACGAAAACTCTGTTTTCGAGATTTAAAAGGCTTATGCTATCTTGTAAGAAAAAAAACAAACTCATCTTCTTGAAAAGATAAGTTTACTTGAACTCCTTTTAATGAGCCTACTACTCCCATTAAGTCATCAATGTTCTCATAGGTTCTTGGAAGCGTAATGTTTACATCAATTCTGTTATCTTTTAAAAGTGATTTTACTTTACCTGCAACAATGTTTCCTAGCTCAGCTAGTGCATCTAAAATGTACTCCATATCATCAGTCTCTTCACCAATAATTAACTCACAAGCTTTTTTTGCAATTTTTTTAGGAAAAATGAGAATTACCATTCCATCAATATCTCCATAAAATCCAATAGAACTTGCAATTTTATCTGTAGTTTCTTCAACTTTAAGCATATTCATATTAACAGATGTTTTTTTAGCTTGTGAGTTTGTCATCATCTCCATAGTTGATACTGTAGCATCAATAAAACGTGGCAGTTGATTTACAATTACTTTAGTTAATAGACGTTTTTTAATAGCAGTTGATGTACTTCCACCTAACTCATTAAGAAGCTCTTTATCATTTAAAATTTGCTCCATAGTATCAAAAAACATTATTCCTGAGTCTTCTAAATCCTCTTTGAATTTTACAGGTATTTTTGTAAAGTCCATACCAACAATACAAAGAGTTGCATTATACTCTGCTCCAGAAGAGGCTAGCCTAGTAAAAAAATTAAGACCATGCACATTCATAGAGATTACATTAAATGCATCAAAAATAAAGAGTCTAAAACCAACATTTAGTGAATTAGTATGATAGATTATATCAAATTGAGTAGAGAGTTCAGCATCCAAAAAATCCATTAGAGTGTAAATAACAGCATTACCAGATACTCTACTAGCAATGCTTTGATTAAATTGTCCTAATGAGCTATCTTCAATTATTGCGTAGTAGTGATCAGGTGTAGATTTTTTTTGAGCAAACTCTTTTTTAGATTGTGAGACAATTGGTTTATGTCCTCTATTAAAGAGCTCAATTGCCATATTTGCACGCTGAGACTGATCATCACTATAAAGAAGTATCTCATGACCTGCATCTTTATTAGATGGTGTAAAAAGTTGAGCAATTTTTAGAGTTCTAAAGAGTGAAAATGTTAAATTGTGACCATAAAATTTTAAAATTGCATCATACTTCTTTTTATCATAATCGCAAAATCCAACTATTATTTTATTCTCTTCACGAACACTATCTAAAACTTTAATAAAAATTCCCAATCCGTTACCATTAAAAAAGATTACACTTTTAAGGCTAACAAGTAACATATCAACTTTTAATGATTTAATATATGCTAAATCATCCATAGTAATTAATGAAAGAGTGTTTGTGCCATCTAAAAAACCTTGAGGAGAGAGGAGTGCAATTCCATTTTTTACTGATGGTCTCATTCTGCTGGCTCCATAATTTCCATAAACTCTTCATAAACATCTTGTACAAACTCTACATTAAATAGTATGAAATCATTCAATCCAGCTTCAATACATGTAGATTGACTAAGTTTGTAAAATAGTAAAAGATGCATTAATGCTCCTAACTCTTTTACCTTTTCATCTTTAATCTCTCTAGCTCCAGATGATGCTAAAACAACATCTTTTATACTCTCGCTCATCTCCCAATATGTTGCAATTTTCACACAAATATCAAACAAATCCATTCCACAAAGTCGCTTTAAAATTGTTGAGTAATCTATGTTGCTAGACTCTTTTAAAAGCTTTACCTCATCAATATGCTCTTTAAAAAGTGCTTCACAAACTAAAATAGATGCTGGAAGAAGTGTAATTGCACTCTCTATCTCTTTGTCATCTATATTTTTATGTTTTAGTATTTTTTGCCACTCCACACTAAGATATGACTGTAAATCTTGAAAAGTTTTCCCGCTTAGTGAAAAAAGCACCCAACTGCTTGGACTTAATAGTGAAATCATATATTTGTAAAGAACTATCTTTGCTCCACTTACACCTAATATTCCAAAAATCTGTCTTATATCTGTTACTCTATCTTTAAACCCATAGATTGGTTTATTAACAAGAACAATAAGAAATTTTTTTAGCGCAGGGTCTTCATTGGCTGCTAATGCACTCTTTGTCAAATCACCACTATTAATTGCTGAAATAGACGCTTTTAATGACTCTGGTAGTGGAGGTATTTTAGTTATGTAGTTGTCAATCTCTTCATTTGTAACCATATAGTGTTTTCCAATTTTATAAAAGTCTTAAGTGCCTGACCATATGTCATCTATTATGGTCAGGCACTTATATTTTATCGTTGATGTTATAAATTAAACATAAAATCTTCATTGACAGATGAATATATTAATGTTAAAATTGTTTATGACTACAAAAGAGCTAAATCATAACAAGAAAACTTCCCCATCTAAAGACGAAATCAGTGCATTACTGAGTTCGTATAACAATAAAGATATGGAAAAAGCATATTTTTTAGCAAAAGAGATAACTAAGTCTTATCCAGCATTTACTAAAGGTTTTAATTTTCTAGCACTCATATTAAGAAGTATGGATAAAAAAGAGGAGTCTTACTCTACATGTAAAAGGGTTGTAGAGCTTGAACCAAACAGTGTATCTGCATACTCTAACTTAGGCATTACATTGATGGAGTTAAATAGAGTTAGTGAAGCGATTGAGAA
>JAYEGD010000061.1:0-4649 GCA_034658915.1 Campylobacterota bacterium
GCCGCTGAGGCGACTAAAGTGAATATTCTTAGAATAGGCTAGCAATTTCAACAATTGTTCACTACCTTATTAAGTACAAAGCTTAATACATAATCTTTAAAGTAGTTGTTTTACAAGTTGACACTTAACATTAATTACTCTTTTCACTCCAAGCAGTGGAGCTAAGTACTTTTAGAAGTATTTAACTCCATTGTCTAGGTGGCTATAGAGAGAGGGCAACGCCTGGTCCCATTTCGAACCCAGAAGCTAAGCCTCTCATCGCTGATAATACTGATCCCTACGGGATTGGAAATGTAGGTCGCCGCCTAGCTTGGAATTTCTTTACTTTTTATTTCTTACTCTTTTTTACAATTATGTTTAGCGTTTTTACCTGTTTTATTTTTTATTGTTTTATTTTTTATATATTTAGCCAATTTTTAGCTACTTTTTTTAAGTTATCTGGGTTTTCTGATGCAAAAAATTTAATTTCTGTTTTTTTATCTTTCTCATCTAGGTTATATTTTGTTTGTAGGTGCTCGACTATCGCTTCTCCAGAGTGAATTAGTATGGACTGATTTTTGAAGTATGAGCTTATCTCTTTAGAAATTAATGGAAAGTGTGTGCAACCTAAAATAATTGCTTCTGGTGGCTCTATTAGCTCTTTAAAATAGTGTTTCATTGCCTCTTGTAATATCTTTGTATTATTTAGCTCTTCTTCTACTATGCTTACAAAAAGTGGTGTGGCTATTGAGGTTATATTTATGTAGTTTTTCTCGTGTAGTAAGTTGTGATATGTTTTTGAGTTAATTGTTGCTGATGTTGCAAAAATTGCTATGCTAGAATTTTTTTTAATATTTTTATTTTGTAGTGCCAATATTCCCGGCTCTATTACACCAACAACTTCAAATGGTGCTTGTCTCTTTAAATCTTCAAGTGCATATGCGCTAGCTGTATTACAAGCAACAATCAGTATGTCTATGTCGAAGTTTTTGAAGAACTCTAGAGCTTCTAGTGAGTAGCGTATTACAGTATTTTTATCTTTAATTCCATATGGGACACGTGCTGTGTCCCCAAAATATATTATCTCTTCAAAGCAGTTATGTTCGAGTAGTGATTTAGTAACGCTTAGTCCACCTACGCCACTATCAAAGACACCTGCTTTTTTCATCTATTGGTTATTCATACTCTCTAAGAACTCTTCATTTGTTTTATGTTTTTTCATAGTCGTATATAGAAATTTAAGTGCTTCTATTTCATCATCTTGTTTGTGAAGCATTGAGCGTAATATAAATATTTTTTGAAGTATGTCTGTACTTAATAGAAGCTCCTCTTTACGAGTTCCAGATTTTAATATATCGATAGCTGGATAAATTCTTCTATCACTAATTTTTCTACTTAGTACAACTTCTGAATTACCTGTACCTTTAAACTCCTCAAAAATCACTTCATCCATTTTTGAGCCAGTCTCTACCAATGCAGTTGCAATAATTGTTAAACTTCCACCATTTTCAATGTTTCTAGCAGCTCCGAAAAAACGTTTTGGTTTATGTAGTGCATTTGCATCAACACCACCGCTTAGCACTTTTCCACTTGATGGTGTAACTGTATTGTATGCACGAGCAAGTCTTGTAATTGAGTCTAGTAAAATTACAACATCTTTGCCTAACTCAACATCTCTTTTTGCTCGTTCAATTACCATTTCTGCAACTTTAACATGATTTTTAGCAGGCATATCAAATGTAGAGTTATAGACTTCACCTTGTACGCTGCGTTCCATATCGGTTACCTCTTCTGGGCGTTCATCTACAAGCAAAACCATCAGTTTTACCTCTGGATGATTTGCACTTATTCCGTGTGCTATCTCTTTTAGTAGTTCTGTTTTACCACTTCTTGGTGGTGCAACAATTAATCCACGTTGACCTTTTCCTATTGGAGAAAAGAAATCCATCATTCTACCAGTCAATTTAGTAGAGTTGTACTCTAGTTTTAACTGACTTGTTGCATAGAGTGGTGTTAAATTTTCGAAAAGAGGACGCTTTTTACTATCTTCTGGAGGCATATAGTTGATTGCTTCTATCTTTAGAAGGGCATAGTATCTCTCTTGCTCTTTTGGTGGGCGAACTTGACCAGTTACAACGTCACCATTTCTTAATGCAAATTTTTTAATTTGAGTAGCAGATACATAAGCATCATTTAGCGAGTCTGAAAAGTTTTGATCAATTGAGCGTAAAAACCCATAACCATCACCCATAACTTCTAAAATACCACTGAAAAGTATGAAGCCACCTTTTGCAACTTGTGACTTTAAAATCTCAAAGATAAGATCTTGGCGCTTCAGCTCATTTGGATGTTCAACGTTTAGTTCAACGCCAATTTCTATTAAATCTGAGATTGGTTTTTGACGAAGCTCTTCAATATTGTGACCTTGAGCAGGTATGTGTGTGCGACTTTTTGATTCTCTGTTGTTGTTTTTACGTGGTTGTTCACCCATTAAATAGTGCCTTGTGATTGATACTCGGTTAAGAAGTAGAGTATTAGTGAAAGTAATTATGTCCGTATTCTAGTATATTTATAATGTAAATGTCAAGTTTAATGTAATATAATGGCGCAAAAAAAGAGAAATAGCATGAAAAATTTTATTAAAGAGCAAGTAAGGCTCTCTTATGAGACAAAACAAAACATTTATGAAAATAGTGAATTTTTAGATATTGTAACAACTGTTGCACAAAAGTGTGTTAATGTTTATAAAAACTCTAAAAAAATTTTAATTGCAGGAAATGGTGGTAGTGCGGCAGATGCACAGCACTTTGCGGCAGAGTTAGTTGGACGCTATGGGTTTGATAGACCATCTCTTCCATCATTGGCACTTACAACCGATACATCAAACATAACTGCAATTGGAAATGATTATGGTTATGAGTTTATCTTCTCTCGTCAAATTGAGTCAATGGCTAATAGTGGAGATCTATTTATTGGTATCTCTACATCAGGAAACTCACAAAATGTAATTAATGCATTTGAAGCAGCAAGCAATAAAGGCGTTACAACAGTTGCATTAACAGGTCGTGATGGTGGAAAAATGTCAGATCTTGCAGATTATGCAATTGTAATACCATCAAATTCCACTCCACGTATTCAAGAGTCTCATCTGCTAATTGAGCATATAATTTGTGATATTATTGAACAAGAGATGTTTGGTAGTGGTATTGCAAAGTAGCAAAGCACTCTTTTTAGATAGAGATGGCGTTATTAATGTAGAGGTTAATTATCTTCATAAAAAAGAGGATTTCGTCTTTATTGATGGTATTTTTGAAGTTTGTAAGAAGTATCAAGAGTTGGGATATAAAATTTTTGTAGTAACAAATCAGTCTGGAATTGCTAGAGGTTACTACAGTGAAGATGAGTTTAACTCTCTATCTAAATGGATGGTAGAACAATTTAGCACCAAAGGTATTACAGTAACAAAAGTTTATCACTGTCCACATCATCCAGACTTTGGTACTACATGTAAATGCAGAAAACCAGAACCCAAAATGTTGTTAGATGCCAAAAAAGATTACAATATAGATTTAAAAAACTCTGTTTTAATTGGCGATAAAAGCATAGATATAGAAGCAGCATATAACGCTGGTTTAAGAACTGCATATTTACTAGATGAGACACTACATGTAAAAGAGTCAAAAGCAACAAAAATAGTACATAGTTTAAGAGAGTTAATATGACCATATTAAATAGTGGTGGAACATTTAATAAAAGATACAACCCAATAAATGGAGAGGTAGAAGTTGCGTTTGATAATTTAGCAGTAGAGGCAATTTTGAGCAACTTCGTTGAGCCTATTAATATGGCAGGAGTAATTTACAAAGACTCACTTGATATGACAAAAGATGACCGCGCTATGCTTGCAAACATCATCTTGCAATCAACTGATAAAAAGTTTGTAATAGTTCATGGAACAGACACAATGGATTTAACAGCCATGCTTCTTGATGGTGTAAATGATGATAGAGTTATAGTTATTACGGGTTCCATGATACCTTTTTCAATAGATACTTTAGAAGCTACGACAAATCTCTCTTTAGCTATTGGTTATGCAAGGGCTTGTGAGAAAAAAGGTGTCTATATCTGCATGAATGGGTTGATTTTACCATTTAATGAGATTGTTAAAAATAAGCAATTAGGAGTGTTTGAGCGTGTCCAGAGTAAAGTGTAGTCATTGTCATTTAGAGTTTAATGAAAATGTAATGATTAAAGATGAGAAGCACTTTTTTTGCTGTAATGGCTGTCAAGGTGTTTTTCATCTTCTAAGCGATGAGGGACTAGATAGTTTTTATGAAAAAGCTGGTGACACAAAACTAAATGCACCAACTCAAATATATGAGGACTCTAGCTCATTTGATTCACCTGCATTTTATGATGAGTTTGTAAAAGTTGATAGTGATGGTTTTAGCTCAATCTCTGTAGTAATTGAGGGAATTCACTGCGCGGCTTGTGTGTGGTTAAATGAGAAAGCCCTTCATAAAATGGATGGTGTTATAGATGTACATATAAATCATACAAACAATAAAGCCTATATTCAGTGGGCAGATGATGTTGTAAAACTCTCACAAATTGTAGATATGATTAGAGCAATTGGTTACAACGCTTTTCCTTATGACCCATCTCTTCAA
>JAYEGD010000062.1:0-4644 GCA_034658915.1 Campylobacterota bacterium
GTTGTTTTTATCATCTTAGCTGGTTTTAGTGTCAAGTCGATATTCTCTCATGTTGGTGCAAATAGAGAGTTGCTTGCTATGGTAGCTTATGAGCCTATTTTAATCGCTATGGCGGTAGGTTTTTTCTTACTTAATGGAACTTTTGACATCTCTGCCATAAGAGATAATAGCTCTTCACTCTCATCATTATGGTTACTCTTTTTAGCTTTTTTACTGGTAATTCCAATTAAGCTAAAAAAATCTCCTTTTGATGCAACAGAAGCACACCAAGAGATAGTGGGTGGCGTAGAGATAGAGTTTAGTGGAGTCTTTTTTGAGTTTTTATATATGGCAAAGTGGTTAGAGTATGTTTTTGTATATCTTCTACTAATTTTGTTTGCAGGTGACAATCTTTTATTAGCACTCTTTTTGTTTGCAATGGTCTTTTTAGTAGTTAATTTAGTAGATAATGCAACTGCTAGGGTAAAAATTAACCATCTAATAAAAATTGTTCTATCCATTGGACTGACAATTTCCATAATAAACCTACTAGGACTTAGTTATGTTTAATTTCACTAAATATAGAAAAAAATCCCCATGGATTTTGCACTACAACGCGGGAAGTTGCAACGGTTGTGACATAGAAATTTTAGCAGCGCTATCGCCTAAATATGACTTAGAGCGTTTTGGAGTAATTAACACAGGAAACCCTAAACAGTCCGACATATTTTTAATTACAGGTCCAGTTACTTTTAGAAGCAGAGAGCGTTTAATTGAGCTTTACACGCAAATGCCAGAGCCAAAAGTTGTTGTCGCAGTTGGGAGCTGTAGTTGTACTGGTGGAGTTTTTAGAGATATGTACAATGTAGAAGATGGGATAGATAGATATATCCCAGTCGATGTCTATATCCCAGGGTGTGCAACATCTCCTGAATTAATCATAGATGGAGTTGTTCAAGGGTTGGCAATTTTAGAGAAAAAAACAAAAGAGATTGAGAAACCATTTAGACTATTTAAAAGCTCTACATGTAGAGATGGAATTGACAATAGACGTAACTGTGCTTTGAGAGTAGGAGAAGATAATGAAAAAAATTAAAGTAGAATTAGAAGATATTAAAGAGACAATTAAAGAGTTTTATGAACCAAAAGTGTGGCACTTTTTAACAATAAATGGTGTTGCAATAAAAGATGAAACGGTAGAGATTCAGTGGATTTTTGCAAAATATGAGGCGATGAATGAGACGGTAGTCTATTTTTGTGAAGTTGACTACAGCACTCCAATTCCATCAATTGCAGATATTATCCCATCTGCTATGATTTCACAAAGAGAGGTGGTAGATATGTTCGGTGTAGAGATTGAAAATAGTGAAAAAGGTCTATATTTAGATGAAGACTCACTACAAAAACCACTAAGTGGGTGTTCGTTATGAGTAAAAAAACAATAAATATTCCATTAGGTTCTCAACACATCTCACTTCTTGAGCCAGTTAGGTTTAAGTTTGAGTGCGAGAATGAGAAGATAATTGCAGTAGATTCAGATGTAGGTTTTGTACATAGAGGAATTGAGAAAGCGTGTACAACAAAATTTAAATTCGATGGAATTGGTTACGTAGTTGCACGCGTTTGTGGACTTTGTGCAATTACTCACTCTCTATCATACACCGCAGCAATAGAGCAGTTGCTAGGTGGTGAAATCACTAAAAAAGCGAAATATCTGAGAATTTTACTTTTAGAGTTAGACAGAATACACTCACATATGCTATGCCTATCCCACACTTGTGAAAATGCAGGTTTTGAAGCTATGTTTATGCAAATAATGGGAGACCGTGAACTTGTCATGGAGATTCAAGAGCTTCTAACAGGTAATAGAGTTCAGTTTGATTACATTAGCATAGGTGGAGTAAACAGAGACATAAGTGTAGAGCGTGCAAAAGAGATTTCACAAAAGTTACATGTAGTGCATGAAAAAGTGTTGGGCTACATTGATGAGTTTACATCTAATTGGAGTCTCTCTTTGAAGTTCAAAGGAATTGGTGCATTGAGTATGGACGATGCTTACAAATTCAATGCAATTGGTCCACTAGCAAGAGCTTCAGGACTACATGTAGATGTAAGAAATGAGATAGATTATCTGCCATTTGATGAAGTTGGTTTCAAGATGCAGCTAGAGCATGGTGGAGATATAAACTCAAGAAATATTGTAAGACTAAATGAGATTTTAAACTCAATAGAGATGTGTAACAACATTTTGCAAGGCATTCCAGAGGGAGATATTTTCACAAAACTAAAAGGTAAACCAAAAGGCGAAGCTATAGTTAGGTTTGAAGCACCAAGGGGCGAACTTATGTATTATGTTAAAGGAAATGGGAGTGCAATGTTAGATCGTGTAAGAATTAAAACACCTACATTTTCATGTATTCCAGCTTTTTCAGAAATTTTCTTAAACCAAAACTACGCTGATTCTCAAGCCATTTTAGCATCTTTTGACCCATGTTTATCATGTACTGCAAAGTAGAGGTATAAAATGTTTACATCACTAAAAAAAGCTTTTCAAAACATATTTAAAAAGCCTCAAACAATAGACTACCCTCTTACACCAATTAACAAAGAGCCTGATTTTAGAGGTTTAATTGAGTATGGAGAGAGTGAGTGCATCTACTGTTTAAAGTGTGAAAAAGCGTGTCCTCCAGGAGCAATACTATTTGTTCCTACACCAGACCCATCAACAAACCCAAAGAATAAAAAAGGGTTACAATACCACTACAACCCTCACCTATGCATCTACTGCACCGAGTGTGTTAGAGCATGTCCAAAACCAGACGAGGCACTATGGCAAAGCAATAAAAAACCACCTATTGGCGTAAAAGAGGATGAAGTAAATGAGAAGTGGTTTGAGTTGGAGAGGTTGAAGAGTTAACTAAGTTGGCTCTATGTTTATGGAAGATAATTTTTTTAATTAAATAATACAATAGACTAATTAGTATAATAGTAGTATAATACAAAATACTAGCTAAAGAGATATAATATGATAAAACTTCTTGAAAATGCAAAAAGGCTTTATGCACTTAAACAAAACCAAGAGCTTCCAAAATACAAAAGATGTTTATATGACAATCTTAAAGACTCTACCGCAAAATTAACAGCTGTTTATGGAAGTAGAGGCATAGGTAAAACTACACTTATGATGCAACTATTAAATAACTCAACACTACCAAATAGTTCTAAGCTTTATATCTCATGTGATCATTCTATGTTTCAAGGTGTGTCGCTATTTGAATTCGTTGATGAGTTTAGTAAAAGAGGTGGAGAGTTTATCTGTATTGATGAAATTCATGAAGCAGATAATTTTGAACAAGAGTTAAAATCTATATATGACTTTTTGGATACAAAAGTCTATTTTACTGGTTCGTCTGCATTACACCTTACAAGTCCCGACTTTGCAAGAAGATACTCTATGTATCATCTTTATCCTCTAAATTTTAAAGAGTACTTAGAGCTAACATTTAAGATAGAAATACCCTCTTATTCACTTGAAAATATATTAATAAATCATGAAAATATAGTACATGAAATTGTACAAATGTTACCGAATAAAAAGATACTGAAATATTATGATGAGTTTTTAAAAGTGGGAGCTTATCCGTTTTATTTTGAAGATAAAACCAAATATATAGATAGAATCAATGAGACAATAAACACTATTTTACATACTGATTTAAGTAAAATTTTTTCAATACAGCCAGATAAAATAGATAGCTTAAAAAAACTTCTTGTTACAATATGTGTCTCTAAACCCTTAGAAATGAGTATAGAATCTATTGCATCAACAGTAGGTATCACAAAATCTACTTTATATAAGTATATAAACTACCTAGGAGATGCTGAGCTTGTAAACCACATAACACATGAGGCAAAAAGGTTTAAGGCTATTAGAAAATCAGACAAACTCTACCTTTCAAATACAAATCTTTTTGAGGCACTATGTATGAATCAAGATATTGGGACACTTAGAGAAACTTTTTTTGTATCGTCTGTAAAAACCAATCATACTTTACACTATGTAGATAAAGGTGACTTTTTAATAGATGAAAGATATACAGTCGAGATAGGCGGGAAAAACAAATCATTTCAACAGATAAAAGATATGTCAAACTCATTTGTGGTTGCTGATGATATTGAGATAGGTTTTGGAAACAAAATCCCACTTTGGCTATTTGGATTTTTAAATAGTGAAAGAAATAGATGAATAACGTAAAGCTATAAGAAGCAAAAACGTAACCATTCAGCACCTCTACGAATACCATAAAAATCACCAGTGATTTGAGCTTCTCGCTGAGAGAATCCAAGTGATAACGTAGTGAAATGGGCTTTGCTCATTTTACGTGCTGAATGGTTACGCAAAAACTTTGAAAAATGAGAGCATAAAAACTTAAGATTGACTCTTCATTTTTATGTACAACTCTTCAACTTTTATTCTAGCCCATGGTGTTTTTCTTAAAAATTTCAGACTAGAGTTAATGGTTGGATCAAATAAAAAACATCTAATAAGTGCCTGACCATAATAGATGACATATTCAACAACATTTAAAAGGTTTAGATTCAAGGCGAACTTTGCTTGGCGATGCTAGCATCGTTAAGTGAAGTTCAACGCAGAAGATGAATCTT
>JAYEGD010000063.1:0-17384 GCA_034658915.1 Campylobacterota bacterium
GAAGTTTACTTTTGATGAGTTAAGTGAGTATGAATTTGATTTAGTTGTTAATAGTACATCAGCTGGATTGAGTGATGAGTCGTTGCCAATACAAAAAGATAAACTAATTAAACTTTTTAAGAACTCTTCATACTGCGCAGATGTAATTTATGGTAAAAAAACACCTTTTTTAGCTCTAGCAGATGAGTTAAACATAGAGTATAAAGATGGTTCTGATATGTTGTTAGGACAGGGTGTATTAGCATCTTCGCTCTTTATGAGAGAGCAATATCCACTAAAAGATATAGAAAAATATATGAGCTACACTTTTAAACTTTAAGTAAAAGAACTACATTTAGAGTATTAACCTCTTTTATAGCTACATTTATATATAATCTCCAAATTTTTAAGACCAAATTCGCAAAATAAGTTGCGATAAAGAATAAATATATACCACAAAGGAACATCATGCAATTAAGTGGCGCACAGATGGTTGTAGAAGCATTAAAAGCAGAGGAAGTTGAAGTTGTCTTTGGCTACCCTGGTGGTGCAATTATGAATGTTTATGATGAAATTTATAAACAAGATAATTTTCAACATATATTAAATAGACATGAACAAGCTTCTGTTCATGCAGCAGAGGGTTACGCAAAAGTATCAGGTAAAGTCGGTGTTGCTATGATTACAAGTGGACCAGGTTTTACAAATGCAGTAACAGGTTTAGCTGATGCATATATGGACTCTATACCTCTAGTTGTTATATCTGGGCAGGTTCCAATGAGTCTGATTGGAACAGATGCATTTCAAGAGATTGATGCTGTTGGAATTAGTAGAAGCTGTACAAAACACAACTACCTTGTAACAGATGTTAAAGATTTAGGGCGTATTTTAAAAGAGGCATTTTATATTGCAAGAACAGGACGTCCAGGACCTGTACATGTAGATATTCCAAAAGATGTGACTGCTAATTTGGGTGAGTTTGATTACTCAATAGATATTGATTTGGAGACATATAAACCAAATGTTAAAGGTAATATGCGTCAAATTAAAAAAGTCGTTAATGCTATTGCTGAATCTTCTCGTCCACTTCTATATTTAGGTGGTGGTGTTGTAAGTTCTGGCGCATCTGATTTGGTTAGAGAGTTGAGTAAAACTACATCTATTCCAGCTGTTGAGACATTTATGGGTCGTGGAATTATGGGAAGGCAAAACCCTCTTTTTATTGATATGCTAGGGATGCATGGATCATACGCTGCAAATATGGCAATGAGCGAAACAGACCTTGTTATATCACTAGGTGCAAGATTTGATGATAGAGTAACAGGTAAACTTAGTGAGTTTGCAAAGTATGCAAAGGTTGTACATGTAGATATTGATCCAGCATCTATCTCAAAACTCGTTGATGTTGATTACCCTATTGTAGGTGATGTTAAAAATGTTTTAACTGAGATTCTTGCAATGATTGATGGTAAAGTTAATTCTAAAAAGTATGCTGGATGGTTAGAGACTATTGCTAATTTTAAAAAGTTACATCCATTAGGATATAAAGATAGCGATGATGTAATTAAGCCACAATGGGCAATAGAGCGAATAGGAACTCTTCTTGGTGATAGAGCAAATATCTCTACTGATGTTGGTCAACATCAGATGTGGACAGCTCAGTTTTATCCATTTTCTCGTGAGAGACAGTTTGTTAGTAGTGGTGGTTTAGGTACTATGGGATTTGGTTTTCCAGCAGCAATTGGTGTAAAACGTGCAGATATGGATCGTGTTAGCATAAATATAACAGGTGATGGCTCAATTTTGATGAATATTCAAGAGCTACAAACTGCGTATGAGTATAAATTACCAGTTATAAATGTTATTTTAAATAATAACTATTTAGGAATGGTTAGACAGTGGCAAACACTATTTTATGAAAATAGATTGTCTGAAACAGTTCTAAACTCTCAACCAAACTTTAAGATGCTAACTGAAAGTTTTGGTGGAATTGGGTATAGAGTCTCTACAAAAGAGGAGTTTGATGCAGCTCTTTTAGATGCAGTTGAAAAAAATGTTGTTGCTATGATAGAAGTTATAGTAGATCGTGATGAAAATGTTATGCCAATGGTTCCAGCTGGCGGAGCATTATATAATATGATGTTAGATTACAAGGAGTAATGATGGAAAATATTAGACGTGTAATATCTGTAATAGTTATTAATGAAGCTAGTGTTTTATCACGTATTACAGACCTTTTTTCTGGTCGTGGATATAATATTGAATCACTTACAGTGGCTCCTGTACCAGATAGTAAATACTCAAGACTTACCATTGTTACAGAGGGAAATTTGCACACTATTGAGCAAATTACTAAACAGTTACATAAACTAATCCCAGTTTTAAAAGTGTATGAGCATCAAGATTTAGTTGAAAAAGAGATGGCATTGGTTAAATTTCCAATAGGCGAATCAATTGCAGATATTGATGCGTTATCTCGTGCTTATAATGGCTCAATTGTAAATGTTGGTGATGATGTAATTATTGCAATGGTTGCAGATGAGCCTCGTAGGGTTGGCTATTATTTGAGTGCAGTTAAAAAGTACAATCCACGTGAAATTGTTCGCAGTGGTACTGTTGCACTAGAGAGATAGTATGCTTCTTAGTTTAATCGCAAAAGAGATAGGATTAGAGTTTCTAGGAGATGATGTAGAAATTACTGGTTTAAATACACTTCAAAATGCAACGCAAGAAGAGATATCTTTTGTAAATGGCGATAAATATTTAGACGATATTGCAAATAGTAGCGCAGCAGCAGTAATAGTAGAGCAGAAATTTGTAGATAAACTACCATCTACATGTAGAGCGTTAATTAGTGATGAGCCATATTTAAAGATGGCTCTAGCATCCAAATTTTTTGCACCTAAATTAATTGATAATAGCTTAGAAAAACCACTTATTGGAAAAGATTGTTACATTAGTGAAAAAGCAGAGCTTTTAAATGGTATAAAAATTGCAGATGGCTGTACAATTATGTCTAATGTCACTATTGGTTGTGGTGTAACTATAGGAAGTGGTGTTGTAATTCATCCAAATGTCTCAATCTATCGTGACACCATTATTGGAGATAACTGCATAATACACTCAGGAGCTGTAATTGGTAGTGATGGCTTTGGATTTGCTCATACTAAGATGGGTGAGCATATTAAAATCTATCAAAATGGTAATGTTGTTTTAGAAGATGATGTTGAAATTGGGGCTAATACTACAGTAGATTGTGCAGTTTTTGGAACTACTCTTATAAAAAGAGGGTCTAAAATTGATAACCTTGTGCAAATAGGTCATAACTGCGTTATAGGTGAATATGGAATAATTGTCGCACAAGCTGGGGTGTCAGGATCTACAACTTTTGGAAGAAACGTTATTTTAGGTGGACAAAGTGCAACTGCAGGGCATTTAAAAATTGCACCATTTACCACAATAGCAGCTCGTGGTGGAGTAACAAAAGATATTAAAGAGCCAAATAAAACTTTTGCAGGTTTTCCATTGATGGAACACAGAGTTTGGCTAAAATTACAAGCGAAGATAGCAAAACTAATAAAATAGTTGCTATAATTAAAAATATTATTAAAAGGATGAAATTATGAGTAAAACAATCGCATTAAATGGAACAAAAAAAGGTGTTATCTCAGTAACAAAACTTGAAAAACCTTATGGAGAAGATAGCTCACCAGTTGCTAGTATTGGTGTTGCACTAGATGGGAATGCTGACAATCCTGAGTGGAAAGTTCACATTCCTCTTGAAAATTTAGATGAAGTTATTGAGGCTTTAAGTAGCTTGAAATAGTTGGTAAGTGTCTTGAGTTGGTGCTTGAGGAATTTCAATAGTAAAGAAAGCACCATCTTTTATGTTTTTAGCATCAATAGAACCAATAAATTTGGACTCTATTATATTTTTAGTAAATGCACTTAATAAGGTATTTAATAATTATTGCGAGTGTTCTATGAACACTACTATATTTAATAATATAGTAGTGTTTACCTCAACTCTTTAACATACTCTTCAATGCGAGCAACTCCTTTTTTAATGCTTTCAATATCTGTTGCAAAACTAAATCTAAAGTAACCCTCACTTCCAAAGCCAACACCTGGAACAACTGCTACCTCTTTTTTAGATAGTAAATCTTTTGCAAAATTTAGTGAATCATTTGATACCTCTTTGATATTTACGAAAAGGTAAAATGCTCCATCAGGCGATAGAACACTTAATCCATCAATTGCATTGAAAAGTTTAACTGCTTCATCTCTGCGTTCTTTAAATGCTACTAGCATACTGTTTATATCTTTGTCTGCTCTACCATCTAAACCAGCTATTGCTGCGTGTTGCGTAATTGAGTTAATATTTGAAGTACTTTGAGATTGTAACTTTTTTGTAGCTTTAATAATATCACTCTTAGAAGCTGCCATGTATCCAAAACGCCAACCAGTCATAGCAACCGACTTGCTTAGTCCATTAATTGTAATTGTACGCTCAAACATATCATCACTTGCAGCCGCTGCTGATGTGAATGAACCCTTATAGACTAACTTTTCATACATCTCATCTGATGCCACTAAAATATCTGTTCCCTCTAAAACTTTACCTAAAGCACTTAGTTCATCTTTTGAATAAATTGCACCAGTTGGGTTAGATGGAGTTGTTAAAATAAGCATTTTAGTTTTTGGTGTGATAGCATCTTTTAACTGCTCTGGAGTAATTTTAAATGCAGTTGTGTCGTGTGTTTCAATCTCTACTACGCTACCACCACAATATTTTACTAATTCTGGGTATGTTACCCAGTAAGGTGCTGGAATAATGACTTCGTCACCATCTTCAATAACTGCACTAAAAAGGTTAAATAGTGAGTGCTTAGCACCATTATTTACGATAATTTGCGATAAATCATAATCAAGATTGTTGTCTCTTTTTAACTTATTTGCAACAGCTTGTTTTAGTGGAACTATTCCATCAACTGGAGTGTATTTTGTGAAGCCACTATTAATTGCTTTAATCGCTTCATCTTTTATAACTTGAGGAGTATCAAAGTCTGGCTCACCTGCTGAAAATGATAGTATATCTTTACCTTGAGCTTTAAGCTCACCCGCAAGCGTTGTTATTGCTATTGTAATTGACTCTGAAAGTGTGTTTACTCTTTTTGTTAACAAGTTTTATCCTTTTTTACTATATATTAATACTCTTCATCTTCGTACATACTCTCATCAAATAGTACAATTTTGTCTCTTCCACTATTTTTAGCTTCATATAGTGCTACATCGGCAAATTTAACTGCTTGCCAAGGGTTTTGAGTATGTGTAGGAAATAGTGAAATACCAATACTCAACGTTTTTGAAATTGTATCAGATGATGTCTTAAATAGCTTTTTAGAAAATTGAACTCTTATAGAGTTTGCAATTTTTAGTGCTATTGTTTCATCAACATTAAATATCATTACTAAAAACTCTTCTCCACCATATCTAATTGCTAAATCAGAACCCTTTACATTGTCTTGTAAAATTTTAGATAATCCAACTATTACGCTATCGCCAATGTCATGCCCGTATGTATCATTGACTTGTTTAAAAAAATCAATATCTACCATTAATGTTGCAAAACTTCTACCATCATTAATATTTAATGAATCCATAAATTGATCTAAGAATCTTCTATTAAAAAGTCCAGTTGGTCCATCTTTAAGCGTCGTCATCTCCAACACTTCCATTAAGAACTTTGTCTCTAAAACAGGTTCAGCTAATTCAAGGTAGTTTGTAATTACAGGAAGTAATTCTCTAATTCTAACCATCTCTTTTTTACTTCGTGTTCTAATATGCAAAATTAGTGAGTATTTATCACTAATATTAAATGGTAAACATAGAGTCTCAACACCATCTTGATGGCAAGATTCACAAATTTTGTAAAAATCAGTAGATACAACTGTATCATTTGTTCTAAAAGCTCTACAAACTTGAGAATCTTTTGAAAAAATAGTATCTGGTAATTCAGCTTTAGATTTAGTTATTATAACAACAGATTTTGTTTTTAGTTCACTATCAACTTCAAACATAGTAAAATCATCTATTTTGAAATGAATCTCTAATATATGTCTTATTCTATTGTAGATTGTTTTTTTATCTTTATCTAGTTCTATTGTCTTTTTAAATCTAAAAATTTCAGACAACTCATTGAGTCTTTGTGCAACTCTTCCTGCTTCATCTGCAAGTGTTGTTTCAACCTTATAAGAAAAATCACCTCTATAAGCTTTAGATATACCCTCTTCTAAATCATCAAAAAGACGAATATATGGTTTAATAAAGTGCTTAGCAATTAAAATAGCTATTATTAAAAAGATAAAAGTAATCACGACAATTTTACTAATTATCATAATTCCCTCATGTCTAACTGGCTGAACATCCACATCCATACTTATTACACCCAATACATCACCCTCTTGTGCATTTGTGTGACAAGATAGACAGTTAGGGTTGGAGTATTTAGTTGCAATATATGGAATAGCTATAGAGATAAGTGCGCTATTAGTTGTTTCAATAAGAGTTGATTCACTTTTTCCACTATCTAAAACTCTCTTTTCTAAACGCGATATTATATGCTCTTCATCTATACCATTTCCATATAGTTCAGTCACACTTTTTGATCTTAGAAGATGTAGATTAGTTACATCTTGATGTTTAATCATATTTTCTAAAAACAGCCCACGATTACTCATGGTTCCATTTACCATATGAGCAGTTAATCCATCTCGCACAGACTCAGCTACTAAGTGAGCTTTTTCGATGGCAGTTTTTTTAGAAAACTCTCTAAAATTAATTGCAACATTAAATATTGTAGCAATAGATAGAATTCCAAGCATTGCAAATACAATTAAATAGACTTTTTTATTCGTACTCATGTCGGTTCCTTAGTTTTTCATTGATGTAATAAACGATTCATAAATATGTTCTAGTTCTAAATCCTGTTCTAAAATTTCATTATTCTCTTTTACGACAACGTGCTCTAAAATTGCCACACGTTTTAGTAAATACTCAAACATCTCTTTGTTAATATCTGGAAGTTTATTATGACTTAGTGGGTCATTACATCTCCCTTTTTTAATAATATGAGCAGGAATACCAACTGCTGTAGAAGCATCAGGTACATCTCTAACTACAACAGAATTTGCTCCAATTTTAGACTCTTTACCAATTGTAATATTGCCTAAAATTTTTGCACCAGCACCAATGACTGCACCACTTTTAACAGTTGGATGACGCTTGCCTTTGTCTAAACTTACACCACCTAATGTTACACCTTGATATATTACAACATCACTCTCAACAACCGCAGTCTCTCCAATAACAACACCAAAGCCATGGTCTATAAAAACTCGTTGCTCAATTGTTGCAGCTGGATGAATATCTATATTTGTTAAGATTTGATTTAGTCCCATAAGCATACGGGCAAGACGTTTAAAGTTGTTTTTATAGAGTCTATTTGCTACTCTATACCAAGCAACAGCCCATACTCCATGATAGTTGAATATAAAATCAGTCCTAGAGTTAATTGCAGGATCATTTTTATAAACATTAGAAAAATCATCTTTTATTTGCGAAAAAAGTCCCATCTATCTCCTTAATATGTTGTTCGTAAATAACCATTTTGATATAAAAATATCTCAAGTTGCTGAATTGTATCACTCTTCTCTTCTTCTGTTACAAAATCACTATGACTTAGTTTACTTTTTAAATTCCTTAAAATTTGGTTTTTGTCATAACCTAAATCAGATAATATATCTAAAATGCTTGATGACTCATTAATGTTTTCTAACTTAAATCCATCATCACTAATTATTACACTACACTCAGTAGGGTGTGTAAATAAGTTGTGTTTCATCCCAAGTGTCTCTTGATACGCTCCAACATTAAAAAATGCTAAAAAATACTCTTCATTATCTAAATCAACATCATGTAGGTACAAAGGAGTAGATGGGTCAAACTCTATCTCTCCATCACTATCACATGTAATGTCCCAAAGTGCAGCTGAGCGAATTGGCTTAGTATCTAGTTTTGTAATGGGCATTACAGGGAAGTGCTGTTTTAATCCCCAAAAATCTGGCATACTTTGGAATATTGAGCTATTAATTAGGTACTTTTCTTGAAGTCTCTCTTGAAGACGCTCAAGCTCTGGATTTTTTTCATCTTTTAAAATTAGAAGTGCTTTTTTAATAATTTGATGAACTAATATCTCACCATTACTTCTATCTTGTAAATCTAAATATCCCAAATCAAAAAGTGTCAAGATAGACTCTAAATGGTCAATACTATCATGCATAAACTCTAATGCATTATCCATTTTTAGTGTACTATTTAAGATGTAAAGCTCATCAATAATTGGTGGATTACTCTCTTTTTTAATAAGTGATTTCTCTTGATAATCAGCAGAAAAGAGTTCAATTACTGGTGCTACTAAAACACCATGAGCTGCAACAACATATCTTCCTGATTCGGTGTATATATGAGGGTGTTTTACATCTTTTTTGTCCATAATTTCCATAAGTGTAAAAATAACACTATTTGAAAACTCATTTATATCATAAGTTGTAGTAATTTTTGAAGTGTGCTGAGCATACTCAATTGCAAGTCCACCACCTATATTTATAGAGTCAAGTCCTACGCTTCCTAGCATCTTCAATTCAGCATAAATATTACCAGCTTCACGAAGAGCTTTTTTGAGAATTTTTATATGACTCATTTGTGAACCAATGTGAAAGTGAATCATTTTAAATGAATCAATTAATGAGTTCTCTTTTAAAAGTTTTATGGCTTCAAGAAGCTCAGTAGATGTTAGTCCAAATTTAGACTCCATTCCTCCACTCTTTGCCCAAACCCCAGTTCCACCACTGTGAAGTCTTACTCTTATTCCAATATTTGGAACTTTAAGAGTTGATTGATTTGCAATGTTTATGATTGACTCTAGCTCATTTATTCCCTCAATGGTAATGGTGATATTGTGTCCCATTTGAGCAGCGATAAACCCTAAATTAATCATCTCTTCATCTTTAAAACCATTTACTGTAATTGGTGAACCAACAGGTGTTAAATTCATAGCAAGAATCAGTTCAGCTTTGGAACCAGCTTCAAGACCATAGTTGTACTCTTTTGAACTCTCCAAAATAGATTTTAAAACATTAGGATACTGGTTTACTTTAAGAGGAAAAACTGCTCTGAAATCACCTTTATACTCATACTCTTTTATGCTTTCATGAAAATTTATAAAAAGAGAGTCTATCTGCTTTTTTATAATGTGAGGAAATCTTAAAATTAGAGGACCTCTTATTCCAGAGGCTCTAATTTTTTCTGTTATACTGAAAATAGATGGTTGTGATTTGTGTTTTACAACTACTTTATCTTTCTCAATAATAAAATTGTTATCACTAAAAATATCTATTCCGTAATTTCTCACTTACTTAAACCAACCCTTTACGGTGTCAAAAACAGACTCAAATTTATTCTCATGAGGCTTTGACTCTATTCCAAAAGAGTCTTGAAGCTTCTCTAGTAATTCACGCTGCTCATCATTTAATTTTTTAGGATAAGATAGAGAAATTTGTGCAATTAAATCACCTTTTCCATGACCATGAACGTCACTAATTCCCTCGCCTCTAAATTTATATTGCTGTTTATCTCTTGTTCCTGCATCAAGATTTAACTCAATTTCACCTGTAAGTGATGGAATTTTAATGCTTTCACCTAAAATTGCTTGTGTAAAGAAAATTGGAACTTCTAAATAGACATCATTATCATGACGCTGAAAGTGTTTGTCACGCTCAACTGCAAATGTTATATAGAGATCACCTCTCTCACCAGACTTTGAGACATTACCCTTACCAGAGACTCTTAATCTATTTCCATCATCAACACCAGCTGGGATACTAACTTTTACATCTTCACTCGTTGTAGTATAACCATTTCCATGACAATCACCACACTTCTCTTTAATGCTACTTCCTGCACCATGACAAGCTGGACAAGTTTGTGAAAATGTCATAAAACCTTGACGTACATAGACTTGACCTTTTCCATCACACTGAGTACATGTAGTGACCTTACCATCTTTAGCGCCAGTTCCATTACAAGTTTTACAAGATGATTTTGAACTAAATTTTATAGTTTTTTCACAACCAAAAACTGCCTCTTTGAACTTAATACTCATTGTAATACTCTCATCTAAAGAGTATTTATCTACATTTTGGCGTTTTCTTGAGTTGCCTCTTCCACCACCAAACATCTCTTCAAAAATATCACCTAAATCATCGAAACCACCAAAGCCACCACCACGACTTCCACCAGCTCCACCTTTAACACCCTCTTTACCATACCTATCGTAACGCGCTCTAGTATTGTCATCACTTAAAACTTGATACGCTTCATTACACAACTTAAAATTTGCTTCTGCTTTTTCATCACCTTGATTTTTATCTGGATGGTACTTTTTAGCCATTGATCTATAAGCTTTTTTAATAGTAGTTTTGTCTGCTGTTTTTGAAACCTCTAAAATTTCATAATAACACATATCTTCCAAGTTATTTCCTTTATATATTTTAAAATTTTACATTTTCGTATCTGTCATAAACCCATGTCGATACTGCATCTTTTTCATCATCACTAATTGTACCTTTAAGTGATGGCATTACATCAAACCTCTCCAAAGCACCCATGTGACACATGCTATAATCAATATTTGGATTTACAATGTAATCTTTAATAAAAGCAATTACAACTCTACGTTTCACATCTTCATCACCATCGCTAATAGATATGTTCTCTTTTAATCTATTAGAGACTTCAACCATAGGTGGAGCTTTTAGAGTTTTTATATTTCTCTTTGCTTCATCTCTACTCATAGATTCAGCATGACAACTAGCACAGTTTTTCTTATATACATCATAGCCATCAACGCCAAGAAGCGAGCTGAAAAGCAGAGCTAATATTAAATTCTTTTTCATCACTTTTAACTACCTTGTAAAAATTTTTCGCTATTATACTCAAAAAATTGTAGGAGAAGTTTAATAATGGTTGTTCATATTGTTATGTTTAAGTTTAAAGAGGAAAATAGAGAAGAAAATATCAAAAAAGTTACAATGTTATTAGAGGAGTTACCATCAAAAATATCAAAAATCAGAACAATGGAAGTGGGTCGAGACTTCTCAAATAGCGAACGCTCATTTGATATGTCACTATACTCAACTTTTGAAAGCGTAGAAGATTTAAAAGCCTATGCGGTGGATGAGTCTCATTTACATGTAGTTGAGTTTATTAAAAAAGTTACAGTAGAGAGTAAGGTAGTAGATTATTTTAAGTAGAATTAGTTCTTTTAATTTAAATGGAAGTTAAATAGTATAAAATAGCGAAATAAAATAAAGTAATTAAAAGGTTTGTTATGGGCTTATTTGGAAATAGTGGTGTTCCACTAGATGAGTACAAAAGATTACAATCTGAAAATAGTAGCATTATAGAAGATAATGAAAATCTTCAAGCTAGAGTTAGAGAGCTAGAAGCTCAATTAAATAGTACTACAAGCAAAACTAAAGAGTCTGTTTCAGATGCTTTAATGGTTATGCAAAATGAACATCTAAAATCTAATATTATGGATATTCAAGGAAATATGGCAGAATCTGTCTCTATTTCTAAAAAAAGTTTAGAAAGAACTAATGAACTTGTTGAAAGCATTTCCAGAATAAACGAGAAAACAACACAAGTTGTAAGTACGCTAGATGGCTTAAATGAGTTGGCTGATACTTCTGTTGGAACTGTTCATGGACTCTCTGAGCGAACAAATGATATTGCAAATATTTTATCTTTAATTAAAGATATTTCAGATCAAACAAATTTATTAGCACTTAATGCTGCTATTGAAGCAGCAAGGGCAGGGGAGCATGGACGTGGCTTCGCAGTTGTTGCAGATGAAGTAAGAAAACTAGCAGATAGAACAGACAAAGCAGTAAGTGAGATAAATATTTCACTTCAATCAATGAAGCAAGATGTTGATAGTATGTCTGAACAGTTTGAAGAGATACAAGGTGGAATCTCAAACTCTAATGAGCTTATAATGCAACTTAATGGCTGTTTGGAACATGACTCAAATGAGATGAAAGACTCTTTTGAAAGTATTGGTTTCACAACAGATCGTGTATTTATGGCTTTGGCAAAACTTGACCATATTTTATGGAAAGTAAATACATACTACTCAGCAGCATCAAAAACAGAGCAGTTTAAATTTGTAGATCACCACAATTGTCGTTTAGGTAAGTGGTATTATGAGGGTGAGGGTAAAGAGTACTTTTCAAAAACTAAAAGCTACTCATCACTAGAGACACCACATGCAGCTGTTCATAATGGAACACATAAAGTTTTTGATTTAATGGTAAAAGATGATGTAGATTTAAAAGAGCTTATATCTGCTTTTAAAGAGATGGAGACAGGAAGCAGCAGTGTATTTACTACGCTAGACAACATACTTCACGATAAAGATTAAAATTATTCTACCAAAAGAGCTTTAAAGCATTTTTGGTAGTAGTATCTTCAACCTCTTTGAGTTCTATATTTAAAACTTCAGATATTTTTTCAGTAATTAAAGAGCAGTAAGCAGGCTCATTTCTCTCTCCACGATGTGGATGTGGAGTTAAGTATGGACCATCTGTCTCTATTAGTAGTTTATCTTTTGGAATTAAAGGAAGAACTTGAATTAATTTTTTTGCATTTTTAAATGTTGCAACTCCACCAACTCCAAAGTAGAAGTTATGATTAGCAAGTGTTAAAAGTTGTTCATCTGCATTGTAGCAGTGTAAAACTCCACCAAAGTTTTCATGTTTTAATAAAATCTCTTTTGAGTCATTTGAGGCATCTCTAATATGGACAATAAGTGGTTTACTGTACTCTTTTGCTAGATTTATTTGAGAGATAAAAACTTTTGCTTGTAGCTCTTTTTCACTCTTTTTTTCATCATCACTTCCCTCTAGTCTAAAGTAATCTAATCCACACTCACCAACAGCAACACACTTTGGATGGTTGATATGTTTTATTAAAAACTCTTCATCATAATTTGATGCATCATAAGGATGAACACCAACACTAAAAAAGATATTTTTATATTTTTCACTAAGCTCAATGGCATGTAAAAGAGTTTTAGGATCAGCACCTGGAATAATAAATTTTGAAACATTAGCTCTGTTTGCACGACTTAAAACTTCATCTAAATCTTCACTGTATCTTGTATCGTCTAGGTGTATATGTGTGTCAATTATCAAGGTGATTTCCTAAGAGGGGTATTTACATGTAAATGAGATTAGCGCAAGGCACTTATCTCTTTACATGTAATGTATTGTGTTATAAGAAGTTTACATCACTTACGTGGTGTTGAAGTCCTAGCTCATCTGGCTTACAACCAATAGCTAATCCTACCATCTGTTGCATGTGAAGTACTGGAAGTTTAACGTCACGTCCAACTGCATCACTTGCGTGAGCATATTGAGTATCAAGCTTCAGATGACACAGTGGACATGGAGTTACCATCCAGTCTGCATTGCTATCCATAGCACCCATTAGTGCTTTACCTGTTAAAACAGCTGCAGTATGTGGAGATTGAAGTTCTGCATGGAAACCACAACACTTGTTTTTCTCCTCATAATCTACATTAGCACCACCACATGCAATAATTAAATCATCAAGTGAAGTAGGGTTGTAAGGGTTGTCTCCACCAGCTAATTCTGATGGACGAATATTGTGACAACCATAAAATGGTGCAATATTAAATTGAGAAAGAGGTGCTACAACCATCTCTTTTAAAGTATCTAAACCAAAATCATCAATAATAGCATACAAGAAGTGTTTAATTTCACTCTCACCTTTATACTCTAAGCCAACTTCAGCTAATTTCTCATTTACACGAGCTTTTAGTGCTTCATCATTGTCTAGCCTATGTTTTGTCATTGCAGTATTTAGCTGACAAGTATTACAAATTGTAACCATTGTCATACCTCGTGACTCTGCATAACAGATGTTACGAGCATTTAAAACTAATGATAAAAAGTCATCATAATCTTGTAGATGTGATGCTCCACAACAAGATGCTTCATCTAATACCTCTAACTCTATTCCTAGTTTTTTAGCAACTGCCATAGTTGACATCATTTGTTCAGGAGTACTCTCTCTAGCAGTACATCCAGTGAAAAGTGCATATTTTAATTCTGCCATCATATACTCCTAAAATTTCGCTGTTGAAGATGATTCAACAAGCTTTTTAATCTCATCTAGTTTATCAGATTTAGGCATATTCCAAGGAAGTACAATTTTTCCTTTTTTGAACATTTTAATAGCTACTGGAACATGCTTTAACACACCAACATAACCCTCTGAATATTTAACCAATTCACCCTCATCAAGGAGACCATGCTTCTCAATTGAGTGTTTAAATCCTACTGCATGACGAGTTGCAACATTGTTAGTGGCTACACCATCACTGAATATTTGGTTATGTAGTTTAGTGATTTTTTCAATTGGATTAATCTCTTTTGGACACACCTCAGCACACTCCATACACTTAACACAATCCCAAACACCAGACTTCTCTTCATTAATAATATCAAGACGCTCAACGTGAGCAACATCACGAACATCAGCTTCAAAGCGGTACGCTTTTACAAAAGCAGCTGGTCCTATGTAGTCCTCATTTATTTCGACGACTGGACATGAGTAGTGACACAATCCACACTGAATACAGTAATCTGCTTCTAATAGCTGTTCAGCTTCTACTGTTGTTACTTCATGTTCATTTTCTGGATGCTCTTCAACATCTGAAATTAAGTATGGCTCAATTTTGTCATGCTTGTCCCAGAAGTCTGACTTATCAACAATCATATCTTTTACTGCACGCTTCATGCTTACTGGTTCAACAATAAGTGTTGTTCCAAAAATATCAATAATATCATTTATGCGCTCTTTACAAGCTAATACACCTTTGCCATTAATCTTAATAGCACAAGCACCGCAAATACCATGACGACAGCTTCTTCTATATGAAAAGCTACCATCAAACTCCCATTTGATGCGATTAAGAATATCTAAAACTACCTCTTCAGAAGTAACTTCCATTTTATACTCTTTGTAGTGAGGAAGGTAGTCTGTATCTGCATTGAAGCGAAAAACACTAAATGTTACCTCTTGAGTTGTAATACTATTACTCACATTAACTCCTTAGTAAGTTCTTTCTTTAAGTTCATGTTTGCCAAGTGTAACATCCATGTATTCAAGTGAAATATCACCATTTTCATCCATATAACCCATTGTATGTTGTAAGAAATTCTCATCATCACGAGTTGGATAGTCTTCTCTAAAGTGAGCTCCACGACTCTCTTTACGTCCTAATGCACTCTTTACAATAAATGCAGAGTAGTCAATCATATGACCTAACTCTATCGCTTCTTGTAAATCTGTATTGAAGAGTTTTGAGTTGTCATCTATGTGAATATCTTTAAATTTTTTACGTATATTAGCCAATATAACAAGTTGTTTCTCTAAATGTTCAGCATCTCTAAATACACCTGCATTATCACTCATGCTTTGTTGAAGTTCATCTCTTAATTCTGGAACACTATATTTTCCACTGTTTTTCATAAGGAAATCTATCTCATTACTCATATTAGTAGCATCATCAGCAGTTGCCTCGCGAAGCTCAATCCCAGCGTCTAAGTCTTTTACCATAGTTTGACCAACATGACGACCAAAAAATAGAGCCTCTAAAACTGAGTTAGCACCAAGACGATTAGCACCATGAACAGATGAGCAAGAACACTCTCCAGCTGCGTAAAAACCCTCTATTAATTCAGTGCTGTTTTTGCGAGCATGTCCGTCAATATCTACAGGAATTCCACCCATTGAGTAGTGAGCAGTTGCAGAGATTAAAATTGGCTCTTTAATCATGTCAAGACCCAAAAATGTAATAGCCAAGTCACGAAGTTCAGGAAGACGTTCCATGATTTTATCACGTCCTAAATGAACTAAATCTATATAGACTGCATCTTTTCTTGGACCAACTCCACGACCCTCACGAATCTCTTGAATGATTGCACGACTAACAACATCACGAGATGCTAACTCCATTTTGTTTGGAGCATATTTAGTCATAAAACGTTCACCCTCAGAGTTTAGTAAAATTCCACCCTCACCACGAGCAGCTTCAGATATTAAAACACCATTTCCAGATAGACCAGATGGATGAAACTGTACAAACTCCATATCTTCTAATGGAAGACCATGACGTGCTACTAAAGAGAGTCCATCACCAGTATTTGCATGTGCATTTGAGTTAATTTTGTATGATCTTGCATATCCACCAGTTGCAAACATAACGCTTTTTGCATTGAAAATTGCTTTTTCTTGGTTTCTTATGTTGAATGCCACAACACCACTCATTTTGCCATCTTTGTAGATTATGTCAGCAACATACCACTCATCCCAAAAAACCACACCCTCACGATGCGCTTGTTCAAAAATAGTTTGAAGTAGAGTCAATCCTACTCTATCTTTTGCAAAACAAGCACGAGGAGATGATTGACCACCAAATGGACGTTGAGCAATTTTACCATCTTCAGTACGACTAAATGCCGCACCCATTCTTTCAGCCCAACGAATTGTCTTTGGAGCCTCTTTACACATTAACTCAACTACATCTTGATCAGCTAAATAGTCACTACCTTTAACTGTGTCAAACTCATGAAGTTCAATGCTGTCTTCATCACTTAAGGCTGCATTAATACCACCTTGAGCAGCACCAGAGTGTGAACGTAAAGGGTGTAGCTTTGTAATTACAGCAACATTTTTACCAGCAAGTTTTAACTCACGAGCTGCAGCACAACCAGCTAAACCAGCACCGACAACAATTGCGTCATAAGTATAGATAGGAATTCCCATACACTTTCCTTTTAATATGAAATATCATCTAATATATCGATAAATTTCTCTTATTATATTGTATAAAATCTTGTAAGAAATTAAATTGAGGTTATATTTTTGGGAGCTTTTTTTTTGTTACTAAATGTAGCAATATTACTACATATTTAGAATCTAATATGAGGAGATTTAATTTTATTATCTTCAGATACTTTTGCTTTGTCTAGCTCTATTTCAGCACTCTTCATTGTTTTAATGAGTGTCTCCTCGCGTTTTTTTATAATTAATGATGCATCAATTTTAAGATGTTTCTTTTCGTTACCTATTTGGAACTCTGTTTCATTAATTGATTCATAAAGAGACTGAGCATGTTTTTTAGTACTCTCTTTTTCATCTTTTAAAGATAGATAGAAAAACTTTCCATTTTCTAAATAGCTAAATGTATCACT